>JACKEB010000013.1:600000-857034 GCA_020633205.1 Polyangiaceae bacterium | reverse complement strand
TGCCGAGTTGGGCAAACTCGTTGGCCCCCCAACAAAAGGCGCCTTCGGTGTTCTTCGCGCACACATGCCCGCCGCCGACGCTGATCGCGTTCACGCCGTCAATCTGCGGGAACTGAAACTCTTCAGAGAACTCGGTTCCAGGCAGCGCGGCACCAAGCTGTCCGCGATCCGCGCGCCCGAAACACGCGACCTTGCCGGCGCTGTTGACGAAGCAGGCGAAGTCGAAGCCGGCTCCGCCATCCACGACATCGGTCACTTCGGGGATCTCCACGACCTGACTCGGCGCGACTTCGGACAAGAAGGTGATGCCGCTGCAGCGCACCGTGTGGTCTTGCATCAACGCACACATCAAGCGATCGCGCATCGGTAGGATCCGCTCAACCCCAGCCTCGAGGGTGGGCAGCTGCTCGACGGTATAGGGCTGAAGGTCGGCGGACGAATAGTCTTCCAGCGCTTCGTAACCCCAGCACTTCACGGCGTGGCTCTGAGTGAGCACGCAGGCACGGTGAAAGCCCACCTCGACCTGGATCACGCGCTCCCCAATACCTGCGATCCGCTCGGGCTCCGCGATCGCACCGGTGTTGCCGATCGGCTGTAGGCCGGTGGTAGCACTGCCCCAACAGTACACCTCGCCGTCGAGTGTCAACGCGCAGGTGTTGAACTCCCCGGCGTCCACTGCGGCGACTCGACCATCCAGGCTCTTCACGCGCGACGGTTGCTCGAACTCGGAGAAAACACCACCCCCCACCTGCCCCGCGCTGTTCATGCCCCAGCACCATACCGAGTGGTCCGCGGTCTCCGCGCACCAGTGGTAGCCGCCAGCGTGCGCCGCAGTCACTTCCCCGGGGATCTCGATCACCCGGTGAGGCACGACTTGGGGCGGAGCGTCGTAGTTCTCCAACGAGTAGTCGAGCAGGCCCCAGCACTCCACCACGCCTTCCTTCAAGGCGCACGTACTCGCCAAACCCGCCTCGAGCTCGACTTCGGTCTGCTGGATGGGCGGCGTCGGTCCGTCAGTCGCTTCAGTGGTCAGTCCCCCGCATGCTGCGCACACCAGTGCCAGCGCTCCCCATGCCTTCTTCATGAGGCAATCCTAAACTATTCGCGTCCCCCGCTCCCGATCGCAACGGTCGGTCACTACAAATGCGAGCAAACTATGGAACAGCTCAATTCAACCTCGTTGTTGCCTCGGCGGGCCTTGATGAAGGTGCCTCGCCAGCAGCGCTCGATCGAGATGGTGCACGCCATCCTCGATGCCTCGCGACAGATTCTGGAGCGCGATGGACTCGCCGCGTTCACGACCAACCACGTGGCGGATGCCGCGGGGGTCAGCGTCGGCTCGCTGTATCAATACTTCCGCAACAAGGACGCATTGTTGCTGGGGTTGGTCGAGCGCGGCTTGTTCGAAGCTCATGACGCCGCGTGGAAAAGCGAAGCGGTGCAGTCTGCGACCAGCTTCGAAGAGGCACTGACCGCGCAACTCCGGACTTTGATCGGGCATTTGCAGCCACGGCGCGCGTCGCTGCGGGAGCTGTTGGGGGGCACGCCGTTGCTCTCTGAGACGGGTTTCATGGCGGCGGTGGAGAGCATGGTGCTCGACTGCTTGGGTCGTCTGGAGGCGGCTCATGGCCGCTTGCCTGCGCCGCCCGCCGCGCGTTTCGTCACGGTAAACGCCATGGCTTTCACCTTCTTGCGTTGGCTGACGGAGTCCCCCGCACACGTGCGCGAAGAGGAGTTCGTGCACTCCGTGGTGCAGCTGGTGGTCAGCTTGCAGAAGGCGTCGCTCGCCCGCGCGAGTTGAATGCGAGTAACTATCGTCTTCTATTGAAGGGCGAGGAGAGGCCGATCGTCGGTCTCCGGAAAGGCTGTCCATGACTCGCCCTGCACTCGCCACTCCATTTTATGCGTCGATTTTTGCATTATTTCTAGCTGGTTGCGGCGCGGACGACGGTACCGCAACCGAGACCCCCGAGGGGCCCCAGCTGAAGGTCGCGTGCCAGACGTCGCTGCCAACCGCCGACGAACTGAGCGGCCCGCTGGTGCTCGGCTTCATGCACCCGGATCCCAGCGAGCTCATCGTGCTCGACGCTCAAGTCGACATCGCGGAGGACTCGAGCGAGCTCCAGATCACCATCGATGGTCCTGAGCGCTGTGGCCCCGCGCAACACTTCGAGCCGCTGCCCCTGAACGCCGACGGCACCTTCTCGGCGACGGACATCACACTGAAGTTTCCTCGCGGCATCAACGACGACCGCGCAGAAGAGGCGCTCGTCGATTTCAGCGGCGGCTTCTGCTCCAGCGTGGGATCGCTCCAAGGTAGCTACACCGGCACCTCCCTCACCCAAGAGGCAACGCCGATTGAAGGCGCCTGGTTCATCGCGCGAGTGACCGACGCAGCCAGCATCAAGCACACCTGTGCTGCGGTGGGAGAGTGAGCACCGTCAGGGCGTAGCGTGTCCCGACCTACGTCGTGACTTACAGCGACGGCTCGTCTCAAGAACACCTGCGGTTCATCACCTACTGAGCTGCTGGTACTGAGCCAGCTCAACGCAGCCGCACGCGCCGCAGCGCTGGTCCCCTGTGTTCCTTCAAAGCTCGACCCGCGTGGGGATCTCAACGAGCGGCGGAGCGGTTCCTGACGCCTGATTCCCCCAACACCAAACACCTTCCGGATTGGCGACACAGCCGTAGTTTCCCCCGGTGACGAGCTCCGTGATGTTCGGTGGCTCGAAGAAGCGCTGGGGAGGCCTTTGCTCGTTGTCCCACGCGTTGAGCTCCCCCGACTCCAGCACAACCGCAAAGTAGGAGATCTCCGGCGGCGCCGCGGCGTAACGGGGGAGCGTCGCAAGGCGCACGCCGCTCAACTCTCCAACCCAGGAGGAGGGCGTGAATCGACCGCCCTCCAACACCCGGCAGAGCTGGCTATCGCCCGTCTGACAAAGCCGAGTCACCACACCATCTGCCTCGATCGGCTTCGCGACGGGCAGCTCCGCCTTGACGCCTCCCCACGCGTAAACGCGCCCGTCGTCCATCAAGGCCCAGCTCGAGCGATCCCCCGCGGCAACGTCAACTACCCGTCCGTCGAGCCCTTCCACCCGCACGGGCTCGAAGCTGGTCATGGCCCGGCCGTCTCCAAGCTGGCCGCTGGTTCCCAGCCCCCAGCACTCCACGCTCCCATCACGGATCATGACGCAAGCGTGAAATCCACCCACAACAAGCCGATCGACTCGACCATGCAACGCTGAAACTTCGGATGGCTCGCTGGATAGGTCGTGAGGCTTCCAGCACCAAACACTCCCATGCGCGGACAGCGCGCACGCCAGGTAGTCGCTCATGCTGATGCCATGCCACTCACGCTCGCCGAGCCCCGCAACCGGAACCGCCTCGGTGTCCCCAACCCGCCACCGCACGATCGCGCCATCGCCTGAAATCGCGAACGGACCTTGAGGTCCCGCCGCAAGCACATTCTTCGGCCCCGCGGGAGGCGGCCCATCATCGAGCAGCGGACCATCCTCCGCCGCGCCACAGCCGACACACACCAGCGCACACGTCAGCACGCCGCGCGCACTCCCCCAGCCAAACATGACCGCACGGTAACGTGAGCCCATCCCCGACCGCAACGCATTCAGGTTTCCGTTGAGGATGCGTGCAATTTTGGGGGTGAGGAGCGCCGGTCGGTCACTTCATCCAAGTGCCGCTGCCGCTCGGTCGCCGAACACGACTCGCCAAGACGGCACCTCGGGCCGTACTCTTCGCGAGATGCAGCGTCTCCCGTTTCTCTTGTTCCGCACGGTCTTTGTGCTCGGCGCCGTTTCGCTTCTAGCCTCGGCATGCAGTAGCGACGGCAACGCTGGCGGCGGGGCCAGCGCGAACACGGATCTCGACTGTTCCTCCCAGAGCCACGTGAGCGCTGGGCAGCTCGAGGGGCACGACCTGCGAGGCGAAGCAGGCTTGTTGCAGGGACGGGCGGGAGACAACTGGTACCTCCAGGGTGTGGTCGACGACTTCTACTTCACCGCCGCTCGCACACCGAGCGAAGACGTGGGCGTCGGCCGCGCGCATTTCACCTCGGAGACCAGCGCAGAACAAATCTGCGTGGCAAAAGCGGAGTGGGTCGATCCTGCCGAGCTGCTCCAGGCGGGCGGCTCCGCGCTGCTGTTCTCCGGCTTCAGCACCTTGGGCTCCTGCGCCGACGTCCAGGGCCCAACGCAAAAGCTCAACTTCTGTTACTCCTACAGCGCTACCGGTACCGCCAACTGCGATTCGTACGAGGCACGCGTGTTTGGAGAGCTCTCCGGAACTCCCATTGATGAGCGTCGCCCCTGGCTGGGCGCGCGACAACACGTGTCGGAGATCCCTGAGTCACTCGACACCGACTTCGAGGGCGGTGGGCGCCTCGAATACGCCCAGCAGTCAGACGGCAGCTACAGCGGCTCACTGCGCTTGGAGCTCAACGGCGCGATGCGCGTCTACTGCGTGAAAGGTGTCACTGGGGCCGCCCCCGCCGATGCTGAACAGCAAGAGCTCACCCTCGACGTCGTCGAGCTGGGCAGCTGCCCCGGAACGCCGCTAGCAGGTGAAATCAGCGCCTGCTTGTACTGACGGCGGCTACTCCAAGAACACCTGCTTCGCGGTACCCGTGTTGATGTAGCCACCGGTCTGGCCATATTGCGTCGAGCCCCAGCACCACACTTCGTCGGCGGTGCGCGCGCACACATGACCCTGGCCCGCTGACACTTGCTCTACGCCGCTCAGCGCTGGCGCCTCGGCGTAGGGCTCGACATACCCAGACTCCCAGCAGCCGAGCTCCTGGGAGCTCGTGATGCCGCACGACTGGTTGCCTCCAAGGTGTATGTCGGACAGTGGCTGCTCGAGCGACTTCTCCATGGGGAAGTCGATGCGCTCGTCGCCGCTGCTCCCCCAGCAGAAGAGCCGCCCGTCATCGAGCAGCGCGCAGGCTTGATCCGCAGTCGCGCTGGCGAGCCGAGTGACGGCGCTCGGAAACTGAATGCGCACCGGGGTCGCCACGCTGTGCTCCGTCTGCGCTCCAAGGATCCCCGTGGTCTCCGCGCCCCAGCAGTACACTTCGCCTTCGAAGGTGAGTGCACAGCTGTTGTTGCGCCCGGCGACCACTTGCTGCGCCTTGGGGAGCCCTGCGACCTTGAGTGGCACCTCACTGTCGTCGAAGCCGTGCCCCAGCGCACCTCTCCCCCCCCGACCCCAGCACTCCACGCTGCCGTCGCGGATCAAAGCGCAGCTGTGGTAGCCGCCAGCGCTCAGCTGCTCGACTCGTCGGTGAAGCGCGGTCACTTCCTCGGGGAACTGGATCTCTTGTAGGCTCCCTGCCTGCCCCTGGTCCGATTGGCCCCAGCACCACACGCTGCCATCCATGCTGAGCACGCAGGTGTGGAGCCCGCCGCTCGAGATGCTGTGCACCGCGACGTTGAAGTTGCGCACTGGCACCGGTTCGAGCTGGCTGCCATGGAAACCATTGCCCAGCTCACCGTGATCGGCGCGCCCCCAACACGCGACCCTCCCGTCGCCGCGCAGCGCACAGGTGTGGTCAGCGCCAGCGGACAAGGTCACGGGAGTGCTCTTCGGGATGAGCTCTTCCGGGCTCAGCTCAGGCGAAGTCGCCTGGCCGCCACAGGCGACGCAGAGCCCAGCTGTTCCCAGCCAAAGCGCGGCATTCCGAACAGGCTCCTTCGTCACAGCGCGATCCTCGTCGCCGGGGACTCCTGAATCAAGTCTTGCTCGTCCACCACCAGGGTCCAGCACCACACGCCGTCTGGGTTACGCGCGCAAGAGAACGCGCCGCCAGCGGAGACGTCGGTTGCGTCTTCCGGTGCGGGGCGCCAGCGCGGGCCGTCGTCCCGCGTCCAGCAGGTGACGTGCCCCGAGGTGAGGAGCCCACAAGCCTGCACCCCACCGGTGGCGATCCACGCCACGCGATCCGGCTCCTTGAAGCCGACAATCGGGCCCACGTCGCCGTACACCACAGGCATGGCGGCGTTCGAGTAGCGACCCCAGCAGCGCACCCGCGAATCCGCGAGGATCACACACGCCAGGTCACCGCTCGCCTCGGAGAGGCTCGTCACCTGGTCCTCGATGCGGATCATCACGGGCTTCGCCGAGTCGCCCTTCACGCTCTGGCCGAGGTTGCCATAGGCCGCCGACCCCCAGCACTCAACGACGCCGCTCTCGAGCAAGGCGCAGCTCCAGTCCGCTCCCGCCACCACCTGCTGCGCCGCACCGCTCAAGCCCTGGACGCGCACGGGCGCGGCGCTGTCTTTGAACGCCGCGTTGCCGAGCTGCCCGTGTCCACCGGCGCCCCAACACCAGACGGCGCCTTCGCGGTCGAGCACGCAGTTGTGTTCTGCCCCCGCGCTGAGCTGGTTCACCAGGCCGTGCAAGCTCTCTAGCTCGAGGCCTTTCGCGCTCGACTTGCCGACGCCGTTTTGCCCGTGGGAGGCGGAGCCCCAGCAAAACACGCTGCCGTGCCCGGTGAGCACGCAACCGTGGGCGTCGCCAACCGCCACGGAGTGGAGCCCACTCGGCAGCCCCGGCACGTCCTCCGCCGCGGTGTATTGGCCAGCTTCGAGCGTCCAACACGCCGCGCGGCCATCCGCCCGCAGCGCGCAACCCGTCTCTTGCCCTACGGTAACGGTTAGCGGCGTGCCGGTAGGCGTAGGCCCTGTATCCGTCCAGCCCTCACCCCCAACGCCCGTGCCTCCAAAGCCGCCGCCAGCGGCGCCTCCGTTGCCCCCGGCGCCGAGGCTGTCCGTGTCCTCCGAGACGCGCCCGAAGCAACCGGGCACCAGCAAGACGAGTAACCCAACCCAAGCAAGACCCGCAAAGCGACCCTTCATTTTGCGGAATCTACCACGGGTGCGCGTCCCCGCGGAACTCCCGGTAGCGCTCGCATCAGCCCGCCAACTCGGTTGCCAGCGCTACCGGGTGGTACTCGCGGCGCTCACAAGTGTGTGTGGGGGGGGGCCAGGAATCGTAGCTTCCGTTCACCCTTGGGGGTGAGGGCGAGGCCAAACACCCCACCGCGGAACCGAAGGGGCCTCGGCTCAGCGCGCCACTCAGCCCCCTTCACCCGCGCCCCGAGACCAAAAGCCATACCCGCAAAACATTTCCGCAGGGACACATCCGAGAGAGTTTCGAGATCGCAATGCAACGCCGATCTGTCGCCCGCCGGGCCGCGGCAGTTGCTACCTTCGGCGCCACAGCAGGGCTCACCGCGCCGCTCGCCGTTGTGAGCGTGCGCGCAGGGCCGACCTTTGTCTAAAAGGAGACCTATCCCATGAGGAAATTCACGAGTAGAGCAGCAGCCAAGCTCTTCGCCGTCGCCGGGCTACTCGCCCTCAGCAGCCAAGCCGCCTGCGTGACCGACGTGGGCACGGAGGGCGACACCGAAGAAACCGCCAGCCAGGGCGATCAGCTTTCGTATGCTCCCATCGGGTTTGCTTCGGTTTTCGGCACCGGCGCGCCCCCGGCGCTCTGGGCCTACAACAGCAGCGGAGGCGGCATCAACGTCACGAGCTCCGGGACCGGCCTGTATAACGTGACATTCGCGGGCCTCGGCAGCGCTGGAGGCAACGTGCAGGTGGTCGCCATTGGCACGAACAACAGCCGCTGCAAGGTTGGGAGCTGGGGCGCCAGCGGAAGCGACGAGGTAGTCCATGTGCGTTGCCACACGGCAAGCGGCAGCCTCGTAAACTCACCGTTCGTGGTGCGCTTTGCGCGGCCTGACGGCGGCTACGACGGCAACGGCGCCTACCTCTGGTCGGGTTGGGCCGCTCCCCCGGAGAACACGCCCTTCAACGTCGACCCCACGTACAGCTGGAACTCCAGCGGCGGAACCAACCGCGTCGTGCGCTTGGACGACGGCCTCTACCAGGCCTTCCTACCAGGCCTGTCCGGCGCGGGCGGTAGCGTGGAGATCACTGCGTATGGCGGCGGCAGCGAACACTGCAAGGTCGGAGGCTGGGGAGCCCTGTCCGGCGAGACCTTCGTCAACGTGTATTGCTTCAGTTCGACGGGCGCACCGGCGAACACCAACTTCACCCTCAACTACTTGGCGCCCAAGCAGGTTGGCGCCTACAACTACGGTGCGTACTTGTGGGCCCACAGTTCGACGGGGAGCGACTACGTGCCGTCGTCCATCTACTCCCACAACACGGGCACCGACCTTTACTCGAGTTGCCCGGGCTACCTCGGCGACAACACCGCAGGGCGCTGGGCCACCGGTTACTACTACGCGCGGCACTCCTTGTTGAGCGCGCTGCACAGCGCGCCTCATATCACCGCCTACGGCTCCGACTCGAGCTACTGCAAGCCGTCCACGTGGGACAGCTGGGGAGACGGCACCGAGGTGCGCTTGCGTTGCTTCAACGGCACCGGCAGCCCGGTGAACACGCGGTTCGTGGAGACGTACACCAGCAGCTTGACCCGCGGCCCCAGCTGACCGCTCATCCGCGCGGCACCGTCGGACACGGCGGTGCCGGCAAGCAATGCAACGGCATGATGTTCATGCTGCGGCAAGGTGGGAAGTGCTGCGTTAGTTTCCGGGTTTGGGGGTGAGGAACGCTGAAGTGCGACCGAGCTCACCCCGCGCTGCGCTGGTCGGCCGGCAGAACCGTTTTTCCGTGGGGCAGTACCGCCGTGGCCCGAAGCCGCAGCCGCTAACGAGGTGGGCACACAGCTCGCCGAGCGCTTCCAGGTACCCTTCCACTTCCCTCACCCCCACGAGCCCGACTTCGCCCCCAGCTGGCTGGAGCTCAACGGAGCCCCTTGATTTCAGCTACTTCGCGCGCCGAGCTTGACTAAGGGGCCGCCGTGCCTAACCTTCCCGGACCTGCCGAAAGACAGCTTCGCCATGGGGGCGATCGGTTTCGACGTGGGGACTGAAGGACAATTTGCGTGTAATGGCGCCCGATCCATTTCTAAGCGGGCCGTTACTAATTGCGAACGACAACGCGATCGCTCTGGCTGCCTGAAAAACAGCCTAGCCGTCCAAGGGTAAGATTGTCTTGGTAACCTAAGGGCGTCACTACAAAGACTGGGTCACGCGAGAGAGCCCTCGATAGCGCGACTGAGATCAGTGAGGGATAGGTCCTAGCCGAATCTAGGAACCGTGTCTCAGCGGTACTGAGGCTACGCACGTGAACGAAGGTTGTTTGGATGCCTTGCGGACCCGGGTTCGATTCCCGGCGCCTCCACCAAAACGGGCTAGCGCTAACGCGCTGGCCCGTTTTGCTTTCGGCTTGGAAACCTTCACCCCTCCGGGGTGCACTCGCGCCTATCGGCGCGTGCGGGCATTCGCCCGCACCGTGGCTCTCACTGGACTCCGTCCAGCCCGCTGGACTCCGTCCAGTTCGAGTCGATTCCCCTCAGCTCGGAGGCTTGGGGCATCGCTTCGCTCGCCCGGGCCGTGGCTTTTCCTTACGGAATGGCTACTGGCGGCCAAGGTAGTCAAGCGCGCGGGCGGCGACGTCGGGCGGATTCAACAGTCGAATGGCGGCCGCCGATAACTCTTCTAATGGCGGGCTTGGGTCGGGGGCCCCCACGTCCAGATACACGCTTTCAGGCAGGATGCCGCGCTCGCGGGCCGTTGCGAGGCCACGGGTAAGGTAGGCGTGGGCCTCCTCGACTACACCGTCCGGCATGTAGCAACCCTCGCGCACGATCGACTTCTCCCTGGCGTGCAACAGCTCATCCACCGCTTCCATCGCAACCCGGCCCTCCTCCCAGCAATCCCACTCCGGAAACACGAATTCCTCGCCCTCATCCAGCCTCTCGCGGTGTCCCCGCGTGAGGCCAACGGCCGTCACGCAACAGAGCACGTCGCACGTCATCAGCGCGAAGCCGACGAGTTCAGTTGCCGGATGAGCCGCTTCAATCGCCGCGCGCGCGTTCGCTATCGCAGTAACCAAGAGCGCGTCCTGCTCCGGGGTGAACGGCATATCCCTCCATAGCCTCAACGGACTTGAGAAGCGAGTCGAGCCGAAGTCCGCACCGACCGCATCCGCAACCGCATCCGCCCCGGTGGCCTGTAGCAGCGGACTCGAAGGCTACGTCACCTCAGGGGGCGAGGAGCGCTGTCGTCAAGCGCTCCGCGTCTACGAGCGCCGCGACACCAACACCCCAGCAATCGCTGGCCGCGATCACTCGCTCATCGTCGACGGAGTGCCGTCGGAGCTCGACCTCCGCCAACTCCTGACCAGCTACTACGCCGAACAGCGCACCCCCGTCGAAGCCTCCCGCGCGCCCAACAAGAACGTCGCGGTCTCCGTGTACCCCACGGAACGACGCGCCAAGATAGGAGGCCCCGAATGGACCGGCCGCGCGATGACCTCCGGCGAACACGTCCCGGAGAAGCCTGAGCTCACCCTTCACCTCCCCGACGCCGACGCAGAGTGCACTTCGCCGGCGTGGGCTTGGAGCGTGTCGCCCAGCGTCGTTCGAATCCGCGCGGCCCAGGCGGTGGTGGCTTCCAGGCGGGCTTTTTGCCCGGCGTGCAACGACATTGGGTGTTGCCGAAGCCAAGACGGCGCGATTGAGCGCCCATTCGCTCAGGTTCGTTCAGCACTCATCGGGTGCGAGGACAGGAAGTCCGCAAACGACGCATAGTCCTCACTATGAACAAGGTACTCGCGATAGCCAGCGAAGTAGTAGCGCCATTCACGAATCGCTTCGCCGTGCTGATCCCGCACTCCAAGCGCTTCCGCTCGAACCTCAAACTCACTCAGCTCTGCGAGCAGGTCGTCACACCCAGCAACGGAGGCCCCATCCTGCCCCAATAGCACCCCTGATGGCACCTCATGGATGGCGTACTCGAACCAATCGGCACGCATGGCGAGCCAGCGTTCCCTCAGGTCCCTCGCGTTGGGCTCTTGTGTGATCGCCTGATCGACGAGTGCCCAATCCGAAACGTCTCGGTCACCGATCTGCTCGGCGCACGCGGAACCACCGTGGAGCTGATGGCGGAACCTGAGAAGGCTTCGTGCGGAGCCCGGCTCGTTGCGGTCGTAACGTTCAAGCAGCACAGGGAGCACGACTTCGTTCCAGAGTGGATGCCGGATGGGGAACTCCGAACCACCCTCGCGCCGAACGGCGTCAACCAGCAGCAGCGCAAACCGACGCCGCTCATCCTCGGAATAGGACTTGAGCCGATCAACGAAGCGCTGGAGAGCTCCAACTGCCTCACGTCGAACGCCGTCTACTTCCAGCTGAACGTACTCGTCCCACACAATCCGATCATCAGGCCGGAGAGTATCTCGCACGCTGGAACCAGGGCTTCCCATGTCGGTTCGCTGATGTTGATATGCCGTGGAACTCAGTCAAGCACTGTTTGGTCATCCCTTCGTGGTGCTTCCGTCAGGAAACGCTTCCGTTGCAACCAAGGGAAGTGGTGCTTCTTGCGAGCGAAATCGAGGAGTCTTCGCAGTCGGCTAGCAGGGACTCCTGTAGGGAGCCAGTTTACGATGGGTCCCAATGTGTGTGTGGTTGGGGAGCGCGCTCAGGCGGACTCCCAAGCGACCGTACGGCAACAAGCCGTTCGATCATTGACGCCACGCAGGGCGTCGTCCATACCCTTTGAGATGGTGGACCGAGGGTTGGGGTACGCCGCTGCGTTGGCGCTCATCGCAGTGGGCTGTGGGGATGCCAAGGTGGGCTTCGGAGACTCCGGCGGAGCGGGTGGGTCTGCAGGGGCGTCCAGCGCCGGCTCGGGAGGCAGCGGTAACGGCGGCAGCCAGACAGGCGGCAGCGGCGGCGCCGCGGGATCTGCGGGAAAACCGGGCGCCGGCTGCGGACCAATCGGCACGTGCCCTGGAGAATGGGTACATCAGTTTGGCGGAATTCCGGGCTGGGATGACAGCGCCAATGGCGCCGCGATTGACGCCGAGGGCAACGGATACATTGCGGGCACCGTGTACAACGCCACCCCAGGCGCTGGGGTGTCCGGTGGTCTGCGCGACGACTTCATCCGCGCCTATTCGCCGACGGGCGACGAGTTGTGGGCGCGAGTGCTGACCGCCGAAGAGGGAAGCGAGCAACTGTCCGCGCTCAAGCTGGATGCTCAGGGAAACATGTACATCGCGGGCACGCTCTCCGGGCTGCTCGATGGCGAAGGCTCCAAGGCCCACAAGACGATGTACCTTCGGAAACTCTCGATGACGGGCTCCGTGCTCTGGACGCGCGTGTTCGGAGCGGTCAGTCAAAACGACTTGTTTAGCTTGGACTGCGGACCGGACGGGAGCCCATTCGTGGTCGGAACCGTCGCAGCCGCACTCCCCGGACAGACCTATGCTGGTGGTTCAGACGCGTTCATTCTCAAGCACGACGCTAGCGGCAACGTCGCCTGGACCAGACAGTTCACGCATCCGTTCAACGACTTCGCCTATGCCGTCGCCGTCGATGCTTCCGGAAACGCGTACATGGGGGGCCTAGTCACCGACGGCATGCCTGGCTTCGACACCAAGCCCGGGGACGTGGACGGGTTCGTGCGCAAGTACAGTTCTGCGGGGGAGGAGCTTTGGACAGTGCCCATCGCGACGGATGACCGCGATCAGGTGCTCGCCATCGCGATCGACCCGAACGCCGACGTCATCGTCACAGGTACCACGCACTCCGCCTTTCCTGGGTTCACCAACACTGGCAACAACGACATCTTCGTGTCGAAGCTCAGCTCCGACGGCTCGCCGATCTGGACGCGGCAGTTTGGGAGCGACCGGTCGGACAAGCCGCACGCCTTGGAGGTGGACGAGACGGGCGCCGTCTACGTTGCAGGAGAGACGTTCGGTTCACTCACCAGCGAGCCGAGCGCGAGCGATGGCTTCGTAGCCAGGCTGGAGTCCAACGGAACCGTCACCTGGATCCGTCAGCTCAGCCCAAGTGAGCCTGAAGGCCTCGCGGAAATCGACGGCATCGCGGTAGGCGCAGGCGCGGCCTTCGTCGTGGGTCGGGTTCGCGGTTCCTTGCCGGGTCAAACTGGCACGGATGACTTCGACGTATTCATCGCACGCATGACGCTCTGAGACCTGCTGGTATGAGTGCCACGGGAGCGCATGGGGCTCGCCAGCCGCCGCAGCCGTTCCACCGCGGAAACGGAAGAGACCGGACCGAGCGAGGAGCCCGCAGCGGCTGAGTGACAAACATCACAGCGCCTGCACCGCACAGCGGGCATTCACCCCTCCCCGACGGGTCCGGCAACAGCGCCGGGCCCGTTTGCTTTTGTGGCTCAAAGTGTTTTAGCGCCTGTTCCTCTCCCCCAACCGACCGTTCCCCTGCGCGCCTGTGATGGGCTCTAGCGGCGCTACTGCTTGAACTTCGCGTAGGCGTCGAGTGTGGATTGGGTGAGGGAGTGAATCGCGTCGAGGATCAACTCACGATGCTCATTCAACATGTCTTTGAGCAAGACCCGTAGTTGACGGTCGTACGGCGCGGGCAGGAATCCGGTATGTCCGAGTGTGAGTTGCGCCGCCGCGAAGCTGGCGAGCTCCCGCAGCTCGGTCTCTGACTCGAGGGAACGCTGGATGTCGATCTCGGCGTAGTGTGCCCACCAGGACTGGATCCACCAGGGCGGATCGTCGACGTCCTCGGAGGCATCCCTCGGCACGATCGCCAGGAACGGATCTGCCTTCGCCCCGAGGCGTGTTGCATTGAGGATGATGCGCACGGGTAAGCCGCCTCGGCCTTCGATGCATGGATTGTCGGGGACGCTCCGCATCTCTTTGGCTTCCAGGATCACGTCGTCGTTGGGGCTGCTGGTGGGACCCTCGATGCGGTACAGAATGCGCGCGGTGGTCGCGCTACCCAGGCCGAAGTTCGTGGGGATCCCACGCCGCTTGACGCGGAAGAAGTCCGCGCTTCGGCTTGGGTCGAGTTGCAGCACGAGCGCGACGTAGCGCTGCCAGCCCGCGCGCGCTTCGCTTGCGTAGCGCGGTGGGAGTTCGGTGGTCATCAGCTTTTCCGCCTGGTTTAAGAAGTCCCCACGGTCCTCTCGGAAGCTGGAGCGGAGGCGCAGGAGCGCTGAAGGCGGTTGATCGCTGGCGGGTGGAGGATCGGTCGCGTAGGCGTCCAGGAACGCCCTCACGAGGGGTTCACTGGGCCAGCCGCGCTGCTTCGCAGCGAGCGCTAGTGACGTCCCGAAACGCACCAGATCGATCACCGGTGGCCCGGAGACGGAATAATCGAAGTCCGAGAGCCCCGCGCCTTCGTCGGTGATCGCCAGCTGTTCCACGTGGGCGTCCCCGTGCAAATTCACGATGGGCAGCGTCGCCCGAACCCGAGAGAAGCGCTTGCAGACCTCGATGGCGAACTCTGAATTAATTGCGCGGAAATATTTATGAGGGCTCTGCGAGAGCTTGGCGCGCAACGCCGGGTTCTTGCGGTACGGCGAGTCTTGAGCGAGCTCCAGCGCGTTCTGCTGCCCCGCCTCGGGAGTTGGTGCAGCCGGCGCGCTCGGTTCGCTCGGACACTTGGCATTCGGAGGCACCGCGTGCGTGGCGCAGCACCCGGTGAGTAACAACGCCAGCAGCCCGTGTCGCATGGCTTGGAGCGTACCTCGAACAAGCCGTCGCGCGGCGCTCGGGCGCCCCACTAGCGCAAGTAGACGACACCCAGCAGCGCGAGCAGGAGCGGCGGAACGAGGGCCACGCAAATCAGGATCGGTAGCGTCGCGCCAAGTCCGCTAGCTATGGCACCGATGATGGCGCTGGCCGCCCCGAGGAGGCCCCACTTGGGGCGAAAGATTTCGTCCTTCCAGGGCGGCTCACCTGCGGCGATGAAACGCGCGTTGCGTGCCCGACGCAGGGCGAGGTGGAAGATCTCGACGGCGAGCGAGCTCACGACGCCCACCCCGGCGCCAGCCACGCATCCCACCACCACATCCGTCCACATAGCCGGTGCAGCATACGACTGCTTCGGCTTCGTAGCGCGGGCCGGAGGGCGGAAGGCCTCTTCCTCTCCCCCAAACCCCTTGCTCGCGGTTCTTAGGTCAGGCGCGGCAGCAGGGACTCGGCGATGGGATCGAGCATGGCAAATAGGGCCGCCCAGCGGGGATCTTCGGTGCGCTGCTCCCAGGCAAATCGCGCCGAACGCAAGACAGTGCGCTCGGCGCTGCGAACCACGAACTCTGCAGGTGTGTGCCCTCCCCTGGCGGCTTCTGCAGAAAACGGCGGCTCCTCTCCGGGGCCGCTGAGCATGCGATACCAAGTCATCACGGCGCGCCGGGTCGCGTCGTCGAGTAGCGCGCTCGCCTTCTTCCACTGGGTTCCGGAGTTGGGCTGCTCTTGCTGCACCAACAACTCGGCGTTGCCGTCTGGGGTGAGCGTCAGGGTGTAAGCGCCGCCTTGGTACGGAGATCCTCGACGGTACTCGAACCGCAGCACCTCTGGCAGCGGCGCGAGGAGCGGCGTCGCGTCGCGCAGCGGCTCTCCACTCACGTGGGAAGCGAGCACGCGCTTGAGCAGATCTACCACGGGCGCGTAGCCCGGATCCTCTGACCAATTGTGGTGCGAGCAAGAGACGACCGTGGGCCTGTCTCCCGCGGACACGCTGATGGAGGAGTGGAACTCGCCAGGGACGAAGGACGTGCGTCCTGCTTTGAACGTCACCGGAGAACGCGGAAAGCCGGCGTATCGCAAGAGGTTGATAACCACTGGATGCACCGGCTCGCCGTGCTGGATCGAGCAACGCGTGGCTTGGGTTTGGACGTGGATCGCATGGTGGGAGGTTTCATCCCACTCGATGCGAATCGCGCTGGGGTCGTTTCCCCAATCGAAGGGCGCGCTCATGTCAACGCGTCCTACGCCAGCGAGATCGATGCGTCACGCTGATCGCTCCGTCCTCGATTTCCAAGACGCTCCACGCCCGTGGACCTCTTCCTCTCCCCCAACCCCCTTGTGTGCGCTCGCTGAGACTTCACGCGCGTCCGCGAAGGCCTCTCGCGCGTCTCCAACACCCTTTCGTGCGTCCTGAATGCCCTTTCGTGCGCTCAAATAGCTCCACGGCCCGCGAAATAGGCCTTCAGGCACGCACATTGGGCCTACGGGCGGGACGCTGAGGCCCAGCAACTCACGCAGTTGGGCTCAGTGTTGGCGCAGCTGGCATCAATCCTCGCGCATTTGGGGGTGAGGAGCGCTTGTGAAACGCTGGCCATCGACCTTGGCAGTCACGGCGCGCCGCACCGGTCCGCTCCGCTCGCGCCTTCAGTCCGTCACGCAACGGCACCGGGCCCGATCCTACCGATACGTTACCGCAAGGAACTAAAGATCAGTTTCACTGTGTTTCGTGGTTGAAAACGCACGCATGTGACGACTTGTCGCTGGCAGTAGGGGTGTTCGGTTCCGATACACTCATCGTCCCTCAACCCTCTACTTCGGCGGTTCCCCGTGACTGACGTCCATGACCCAGTGACTGAGCCGATCGAGATCGCTGACGACACGTTTTGGGTGGGTCGTCGCGATCCCGGCGGCATCTTTTTCGCGAATCCCTATCTGCGGATCTTTCGTTCCGACGATCGGAAGCGCTCGGTCAACCTGTTGATCGATCCCGGCTCGAGCAGCGAGTTTGCTGCTGTTCAGCAGAAATGCAGCCGGCTGCTCGGCAGCGTGGATCGGGTGCAGCTGATCTTCCTCAATCATCAAGATCCCGATGTGGGTTCTGTGGTGGGCACGCTGCTCGCCCGCTTCATGCCCAAAGCGCGCGTGCTTTGCTCCGAGGAAACGTGGCGCCTGGTGCGCTTCTTCAACATCCCAAAGTCACGTTACGTGTGCACGGATCCCTATGTGGAACGCGGACTACGCCTCGGCACTGGGCACTCACTGCGGCCGGTGCCGTCTCCGTTCTGTCACTTCGCCGGCGCGACCATGCTCTACGACCCCGCGACGCGCGTGCTCTTCTCCGGTGACTTGTTCGGTGGTGTGACGGCAGCGACTGCCAGTGGTCTGTGGGGGGATGAGAGTGACTGGGTCGGCATCCGCGCGTTCCACCAACTCTACATGCCGGCGCGGGCAGCCATTGCGCGCGTCATCGAGCAGGTGCGTGCGTTGGATCCAAAGCCAGAGATCATCGCACCCCAGCACGGTCGACTGTTGCGCGGGCCCTGGATCGCGGAGTGCTTGAGTCGCCTGGAGCAACTGCCTGTGGGCATCGACCTGCTCGAGCAAAGCGCCACCTCCGAAGAGGAGCTCAGAGCCTGGAACGCTGTCTTCCAGCGCCTGCTCGAAACAGCGCGAGTGCACCTCGGTGCGACGGCGGACTCGCGCCTGGTAGACGACACCGAGCTGCAAGAGCTGCTCGATGTGCGCGCCGATGGGATCCACGTCGCACGCATGGGCAAGTGGGTCGTCGAACGCGCCGTGCAGATCTTGACCCACGGCGAAGACGCGAGCGTCGCCAACGCGCTGCGCTTCGAGGCCACGTTTGCAGCAGCGGATCTGGACTTGCCCGCCCCGGCGATGGACTTCGTAGACGAGGGTGAGGGCGCAGCGCTCTCCAACGTCGCGCAGTAGCGCATTCCTCGAGCCGTCGCGCGTCGTCCGACCGCGTTTGAAACGGTTCTCGCAACTCAGCGCATGATCCCGCGCCCCTTCAAGCCAGCCTGGGCTGCGTCGCTGAGCTCCGGTTGGACCCGGTCCAGCAGCTCGCTGAGCGCTTCCCAGTTGGCCTCCGGCACCAGATCCCCGAGGTCGAGGAACTTGTCCACGAGCAGGACCAACACCTCGGCAGCCTGGGCATGTTCGTTGGCGTCAGCATGTTTCCTCGCGGCACCCAGAGAAATGATGGGCGGGGGCGCCTTCGTCACTGTGAACTCCACCACGGGGCTCTGTCGAAGAACCGCTGCCGGACTCTCCGGCACTGAAACGCCAGGCAGCGAGCAGAGCAGCAGTGAGTTGTAAGCGAAGAACTCATCCTGCAGCGCGCGTTCGCGAGCCTCAGCGAAGTCTTGGTCCGTCATGTCCCGGCCGATCGCCTCCGTACCAGCGGTCGCGACTAGCGACAGAAACGCCGCGAGATTCTGGAAGACGAAGATCTCGTCGTCCTTTAGCTGCAACAGCGCGACCATCAACTCGTCGGTGTTGGAAACGGGGCCCGTCGGCGCCACGAAACCAAACTGATTGCAGTCGACCCCGGTTGACCCGAACAGCTGGACGTTCGTCGGGGTGAAGTGCTCGAACGGCTCCGGGAAATCCAGGTAGAAGTCGCACCCCCAGTGCGGGGTGCGTTGGGTGATTGTCCCGATGGGATCGGGACTCTCCCCTGGCCACGGAAGGCGCGCCATGGCCCGAGTAAGCGGCCCCAGGTCCACACCCAAACGCGCTCCCAGTTCCTCGAACAAAGCGATCATGCCGTAACCCTCGGCACTCCTACGGAAGCGTGCCTCGAATCTCCCTACACACCAGTCACGATTTCCATGGGGGTGAGGAGCCGTTGTTTCCCGCGCTGCGCCCACACGGACGCGGGAGCACTTCGCGTGTGGCAGCTGCCGGACACCGGCATCCTCTGGCAGTGCACTTAGCTGTGCCGCCCCCGTTGCACCGCGGAAACAGGTATGGAGAAGCCTGGCGAGATCAGCATACCATGCGGCACGCTGTGCCCCGCTCCAGGGATCGCCGGCTCAAGATCGTCACGTCGGCAGTTTGCTGACAACCGCTGCGGCTTGGTGCGTCTTACCAATGCGTTGAGGAGATATCGACGACGACCGGAATAAGCGTGGATGCGCCAATGTCTCGAGAAGTCGATTCCTCCGGGTAACATCTCTTTCTTCGCGCCGCTCAATAACCAGCGGGCATTGCCCCCACCTCTACACGCACGACGCTGCTCGTAGTCCCCGGCCGACCCCCGGCTGCTGGAACACCTACGAGTGACCATCTCAATCCGAGACCCCCCGCTCGGAGCGCGCCCGCGCGCGACGCGACGTCCCCCGTCGCAAAAAGGAGCCCGACCATGTCTAACCCCCACGGCCATACTCGATTCGACAACCCCTCCGGCAACCCGCTTCGCATCCCAGATGCGCAACGGAGTACCCAAGTCAGTCTCGCGCGTATCAGTGAGAGAAATCACGCGATCCACTTTCTTCCCTGCGCAACCGCGCTCGATCCGTTTCACTCCCGCGATCTCCTCGCCTCCTTGGTCGCACGCCGAGCGTACGTGGAACTGCGCGAGGCGTCCCGCCACGTGTTGGAGCCCGAGGTTCGCGCGTCGATCGAGCGCGCCTCGGCAACACTCTGTTCCTTGAGGCAACGCGACTCCTACTCGATGCTGCGCGATCGCGATCGTACGCTGGTCGAACAACTCAGCGATCGCCTACGTAGCTGGCTCGCCGAACTGCCTAGCCCTTGGACCGAGCGAGAGGGCAAACGCATCCTCGGCGACTACTTCACGTTCGTGGACTTCTGCATGAGCGTGAATGACCGCGCTGAGCTGGTAGAGCACGACCTACGTGTGTTGAGGGTGGCGCTCGCGGCCGTAGGCACGCGATCGTTGCGAACCGTGCGCTCCCTCTCGATGCCAGCTCTCGGCCGCGACGAAGATCTCGACGCGCTGTTGCGCAGCGACAGCCATGGCGAGGTCATTCTGCGTTGCACCCTGGAACGCACGCTGGGCCACCTGGCCATCGACTGGCCGCTCGCCGTGCGGGCCGAGCGGAGCCAAGCAGCGAATTCTCGGCAGAGTCGACCTCCCGCCCGCCTTTGTCTGCGCCCTGGCTGCCCCCCGGCGGGGTCCGCGGAGCCCACATTCGAGGCGCTTCGCTCGACCCTCGCCGGCTAGCGCTGCGGCTACTTCTGATCCAGCGCGATCACACCGAGCGCATCGTGGCTGCGGCTCTTGGCGATGACTTGGTCGAGGCGAGACAACCAGAAGTTCGTGGGGCCGTCATCGGGTATGGCCTCCGCCACGTGGCGGAGCTCTTCGGCTGCGCCTGCGGCGTCGCCACTCTGGTAACAGGCAATTGCCGCAAGGAATCGCGGTTGCGACGCGCGCTTGCCTTCACGGAAGGTCTCCTCATCCGCCTCGAAGATCTCGTGCACTTCCACAGGTCGGCGCTTGCCCTTCACCGCAAAGCGCCCGATCAAGCGCGAGTCGTCGCGCATCGCTTCGGGCAGCTCCGCGGCGACATCGCCGCTCACGAGGATGCTGCAACCGAGCTGCTTGGTGAGGCCCTCCAGGCGCGCAGTCAAATTCACCGCGTCCGAGATCACCGTCGCCTCAAAGCGCTCTTTTTCACCAATCGTGCCCATCATCACCGCACCCTGGTGGATGCCAATGCCAACTGCCAGCGGCACCTCGCTCGGATGATCCAAGTTGAACTGCCGCACCTCACGCTGCATTGCGAGGGCTGCACGGACTGCACTTTCGGCTCCGTCCGGAAACAACGCCATCACCGCGTCACCAATGTACTTGTCGATGAAGCCTGACTGCGCGCGAATATGCGGCCCAATCTTCGACAAACAGCGATTGAGGAAATCGAAAGTTTGTTGAGGAGTGTAGTGCTCGGAGATGCTCGTGAAGTTCCGAATATCCGCGAACAGCACCGTGATGCGACGCTCGACGACATCACCCAGCTTGGTGGTGGACACGTCGTCGTGACCCAGGGCGTGCAGAAACTCCACCGGCACGAAGCGTGAAATCGCCGCGTTGGTCGCGGCGAGGGACGCTGTGCGCTCAACCACCTTTTGGTCCAGCTCCTGATTGAGCGTCGCCAACGCCGACTTGGTGGTCTCCAGCAACTGAAACGCGCGATTCGCCACACTCGCCGCGAGGACGCCTTCAATAGCCACCGCAAGCGCGGAGAGCATCCAGGTGCGCCCCGAGAACGCCATCACGTGGTCGGGCAAACCAAACAGCAGCGCCCCGCAGGTCAGCCCGATCAACGCGAATGGCATTGCTTTCCGCAGCAAGCCCAACCCACCCGTCATGATCGTGTTGATGGCGAGCACGGTGACGCCGAGGTTCACGAGGGGCAGTGACCACTGAGTCGCTGGGATGAGCACCCAGAGTAGTCCATCCACCGCATTCAGCAGGAATGCCTGCCGACGCCGCTTGAGCCAGAGCGTGCCGATCAACAACCACACATGGGGCCACAGCAAGAAGATGACGGCGCTCGGCAACGCGCGCTGCGTCTCCACGCCATCGGCCCACATCGACAGGAAGAGCAACGCCCCAAGCAACGAGAACGGCACACGCACGCTGTAGAGCGTCTTGTGCCAGCGACTCGTTGCCTCCTCGGAGGCATTGACGGTCGGCGCGTTGGAAGATGCTGAACTCACCACGCACTTCCCCGCGGATAATTCTGAGCGAAAACAACCATGAACTTCAAAGCTCCGGCTCCCTCGAATCGGTCGTCCAAGCAAGGGCTCCTGGACACGCCGAATCTTAGTCGAGCAGCTCCTCGAAGTCGCCTGTTGGACTTCTGTAGGGCACTGGTTTCCGACTGGCCCCGATGTGTGTGGTCGGGGGAGCGAGTGCTTACGCGGCCACACCGCGACCGTACGGCACCCAGTCGATCATTGACGCCACGCGGCGCGTCGTCCATACCCTTTGGATGGTGGGGCGAGGCTTGGGGTACGCCAGGGCACTGGCGGTCGGGTTGTTACTGACGGCCTGCGGGAGCAGCGACTCGAAAGGGCTGCTGGGTTCTGCGGGGGCGAGCTGCGATGCGGACACTCCGTGCTCCGCAGGGTACTGTGACTCGACGACCAACGTCTGTGTCTCCTGCTTGTTCGACTCTCAGTGCGGTAACTCACAGGTTTGCTTGAACCACGAGTGTGTGATGCAAGCGACCTGCGAGACAAGCTTGGACTGCGCGAATGACCAGCACGGCTTGGCGATTTGCGATCCGAACCGACACCGGTGTGTCGAGTGCGCTGCGAACGCCGACTGCGGCGCCGGGGGCGAGTGCGTCAATCAGCACTGCGTGGCTCACCCCCCGTGCAAAGACTCGCGGGACTGCGACAGCGAGAGCGTCTGCGACACGGCCAAGGGCTGGTGCGTGGAGTGCATCGGCACCGGGGACTGCCCTACAGACCACTCGTGCGTGAACTCGAAGTGCGCGTTGAACTGCGTCAGCGACAATCAGTGCACGGCGCGAAATCAACTGTGCGACAAGGCCCAGGGCCATTGCGTGGATTGCTTGGATCACAGCCAGTGTCCGGCGGATCACCATTGCGCCGCAGGCACTTGCGAGTTCGATGTGTGCGCCGGAGGGACCACCAGTTGTGAGGGCAACTCGCTGGTGACTTGCAGCGAGGCAGGCGATGGGTTCTCCGATCCAGTACCGTGTACGGCGAACCAGACGTGCTCTACAGACTCGAACGGCGCCAGCTGCAAGGCGTGGGTCTGTCAGCCATCGACGACAGAATGCGAAGCTGGAACCGACAAGCGGGTGCGCTGTGCCGCGGATGGCCTCTCGATCGCTGAGACTACCGACTGCGCCGCTTCGGGTCAGCACTGTTTCAACGGCGAATGCAACAACCAGCTGTGTGAACCCGACGCGAACTTCTGCGATGGCAAGACGCCAAAAAAGTGCGACTCGACTGGACAGAAGGCCACCCCAATCACGCTGTGCAACGACAACCAGTATTGCGACGCACCATCGCTCAGCTGCAAGCCCCAAGTCTGCACGCCGGGCGCCGCGGTCTGCAATGGCAACACCGCGACGATCTGCAACGCAGACGGCTCTGGATATGTCGGCGGAACGGACTGTAGCGCGTCGGGTCAAGGATGCAGCGCGGGAGCCTGCGTAAGCTGCCCCTCGCCCGCCGACGCACTACGTATCGTCGAGGTTCACTACGGGGTGCCTGACTACGTGATGTTGAAGAACACCCACACCAAGTGCTACGCGGAGACTGCCGGTATTGGCTTGAGGGTCGGCTACATGATTAGGACTTGCTCGTTCGGCGATTGCGACGAGGTCCGATATGAAGAGGCGATCTTGCCGTCGAGGAATATCCCGCCCGAGGGTGTGATCTACGTCACGGAACAGCCGATCTCCTCCGTCGACGTGGCGTTCCCGTTGGTGATCACCTGGACCGATTCCCAGGCAGGCATGGTGTCGTTGTGCAACGGCGCGTGCAGCGCTACCGACGGCACCAATATCGTCGACGTCTTGAACATCAAAGGCAATCAGCCAACCATTCCTCTCCCACCTCCAGTCACCTTCGGCTCTCCGCTCGTCGGCTTAGGCCCGACGGGAACCACCACGAGCTTCCTCCGCAAAGCGTTCGCGGGTCAATACCCCGACTTCAAGGGCGCTGATTGGACCTCTGGCAGCGCGACCCGCCCGGACCAGTAAAGGTCGGTGGCGAGTCGCCGCTGTGGCTGCGGGTGCGCGACCGCAAGGCAGCAATGCGCGAGTCGGTCGCCTCCGCGTGGCTTACCAGCGCGCCCACGCGTTGACGGAGAGCTACGGCGCTGGCACAACGTCAAGGTGGATCGCTCGGCCTATTGGTTTGTCGCCCTCGCCGTAGCAGCGTGCTCGAGCAACGACGCAAGTCTGTTTGGCAGCGACGGAACGGGCGGCGCTGGCGGTGCCCCCGGCACTTGTCGCAGCGACAAGGACTGCACGGCATTCGGGTTGCTGTGCGACTCGGCATCCAGTCGCTGCGTTGAATGCCTCACGGAAACTCAGTGTGCCCAAGGCGCAGAGTGCCTCTCGGGAGCCTGCCGTCCCATCACGGCCTGCTCAACATCACTCGACTGTCCACCGGGCGAAGTCTGCGACACGGCGACCGGCCGCTGCTACCAGTGCGTGTTTTCAGCAGACTGCGAACCAGGCTCCGTGTGCCTCGACCGCACTTGTCAAACCTCCGGCTCGGGTGGGACCGGAACGGGTGGCACTGGCGCAGGTGGATCCGGTGCCGCAGGTAACGGCGGAACCGCGGCGAGCGGGAGCATGGGCACCGGTGGGACTGGTTCTGGCGGCACGGGAGGAACCGCTGCAAGCGGCAACGCGAGCAGCGGGGGTACAACGAGCACAGGCGGCACAACGAGCACAGGCGGAGCGCCGACGGGCGGCAGTAGTGGCATGAGCGGCAGTGCTGGCATGAGCGGCAGTGCTGGCATGAGCGGCGGTGCTGGCGTGAGCGGCAGTGCTGGCAGTGCCTCGAGTGGAGGCAGCGCCGGCTCCAGCGGTGGCGGCAGCTCCGGAGGTGGACAGGGCGGAACCGGCGGAGGCGGTAGCTGCGGCGACGTATTCGTGTTGTCCGATCACTCCACCAGCAGTCGCTGGGTAACCGAACGTGATGGCATCACCGCGTTCCTCCAACAGGTCACGAGTGCGACCCCTCGCATGGGGCTCACGTTGCTGCCTGTCCCGGCAAGCGACCCGCAGATCCCAAGCGTTTGCCATACGCCCGCCGACTGCGGCAACTACCCTCCCTGCAACTTCCTGGGTCAGTGCGATAACGGATCGATTAATCACGATTCCTGCGACGTCCCAGACTACACGACCCCGGCGGTCGCGCTGGAGTCTGGCAACGTCGCCGCGGCGTCGATGATGAGCGCCATCGCCGTCAACCCGTACAGCGGGAAAACGCCTCTGCGACCCGCGCTCGAAGGCACGCTCGCGTACGTTCGCAGCCAGGCCAGAACCGGCTATCGCTCCGCAATCGTCCTGATCACCGACGGGACACCGAGCAGCTGCTTGAACAACAGCCTTCCGAATCTGATAAGCGTCGCGACTGACGCGTGGCAGGGCACACCCCAAGTGGCGGTTTACGTGATCATTCTCGATCGCACCGTGCACGTAGACTTCGTCGCAGAGGCAGGAGGCACTGGCAGCGCCTATATCGCCGAAACGCCTGAAGCCGTGGCGGACGCCCTCGAACAAATCCTATTGGCGGAGGGTTGCCAGTAGTCGGATGTCGAGCCGCGGCGCTCCAATGAACCACCTCGCCGATCAG
This sequence comes from Polyangiaceae bacterium, assembly GCA_020633205.1. Classification (NCBI taxonomy): domain Bacteria; kingdom Pseudomonadati; phylum Myxococcota; order Polyangiales; family Polyangiaceae; species Polyangiaceae bacterium. The sequence goes on along the minus strand of JACKEB010000013.1, from coordinate 832,117 downwards.
TAGTCTTCGACACGGCCCTCACCCTCGCCCCAAGATCTTCGCCACCCGGTGCACCATATCCACCGACGCCTCGATCTCTTCCTTCCTCAAGGAAACGCTCTCCACGTTGCACCCGAGGGGGATCTGCTTCTCGCGGGCGAAATCGAGCAGCTCTTCAAAGCCTGAAAGGGCCAGGTCCACGGACTTCTCCAGGATGTCGTGGGCGTGGATCAGCTCATTCTGCAGCCACAAAGGCACGGAAACGCCGAGCCAGTTCATGAACTCGAGGGTCTTCTTCGAGCCGCAGGGGCTGAGCGTCACCAGGATGGGCGGAACCGCTCGCTCCTCCGCCAAGCAGCGGTAATGCAGCGAGCTGAGCAGGTTCTTGCTCTCGGTCACCGAATACACCGCCTGGGAGATGAAGAAGGAACAGCCGTGCTCGACCTTCTTCAGCACCCGCTCGTCTTCCCCTCCCCGGGACTCGTGGCGCTCGGCGATCAGCACGCCGCCCAGCGGAACCCCCGCTGCCTCCTCGAGACGCGCACGGTACGCATCGGTCAAACGCAGACTCACCGCTTGAGACTGCGAAGGCGCACCCACCAACACCGCCGCACCTCCGAGCTCGTGCAGGCGACCGAGCCACGCGACCAGCGTCTCCCGCGTCATCCCAGAGACGGAGCGATAGACGATCTTCGGTTGGGCCACGCCGCCCAGGTACTCATAGGCATAGGTCAGCGGATCGATGGCCTGCAGGAACGGAAACGGCCGCTTCGCGTCGGTGCGACTCGACTCGTCTTGCAGGTCGTAGACGACGAGGGCATCCACGGGCAGCGCCGCGATGCGCGCGCTCTGCAGCGCCGCCGTGTCGCGACGCTTCTCCTCGGAGTAAGAAATCTTCGGAGGCGTGATCCCATACGTGAGGCGCGCGTTGCCAAAGCCGGAGTCCATACGGCGCGGACTATGGCGTGTCCGGCAGAGCCGAACAACCGGTCCGCGGCACGTATTCGAACGATGCTTTCACGGTCGGTTCAGCACTGCACCAAGCGGAAGTGTGGACACTGCGGCGTCGAGATCCGGGAAGATCTCGACGCCCGCAGTTTCCTCCAGCTTGGCCTTACGCAGGGCGGTGAGCGGCTGAGCCTGCACGCCGGCGAGGCGCACGGAGCATCCGCTGGCGTGGAGTTCCTGTAGCGCGCTCTCGAGGGCCACGAGCCCAGTTGCGTCGATGGCATTCACTTGCTGGACGTCGAGGATCACCCAGCGAGTTCCAGGATCCACCACCGTGAGCGCTGCCATCGCCTTTTGCGCAGCACCGAAGAAAAGCGGACCGGAGATCTCATACGTCACGCATCCTTCCGGCAACACGGCTTTGGGCGCCGAGTCTCGAAGCTCGGTTTGCCCGACCCGGGTTACCTCCGCCATCCGACGCATGAACAGCAGAGAAGCGAGTAGCATCCCTACGGATACACCGACGACCATGTCGAAGCAGACGGTCAGGCTGAAGCAGGTGAGCAGCACTGCGACGTCGCTCTTGGGCGCGATGCGCAGCATATGCACGAAATGCCTCGCCTCGGACATGTTCCACGCCACTGTGAGAAGCAACGCTGCCAGCGCTGCCATGGGTAGGTACCCTAGCAACGGCGCAAGCACCAACACGGCGGACAGCACGGTGAGCGAGTGCACCACGGCAGCGATGGGGGATCGCGCTCCACCCCGGATGTTCGTGGCCGTGCGAGCGATGGCGCCAGTCGCCGGGATCCCACCGAAGAACGGCGCGATGATGTTCCCAACCCCCTGAGCAATCAGCTCGGAATCCGGATCGTGCTTGGTCCTCGCCATGCCGTCTGCAACGACCGCGGACAGCAGTGACTCGATGGCGCCGAGCATCGCAATCGCCAGGGCGCCCGAAATGAGCGCACGCAGCGTCTCGTGGGAAAAGTCGACATTGTTGGCCCCCGGAGAGGTGGCTCTCCAAGGCAACATCGGCAACGGGGGGAGCTGCGGGATCCCGTGGACTAGCTTCTGATCGATTTCCGTGTGAAACCGTGTCGCGATGGTCGCGATCTCGACACCACCCCAACGCTTGGAGGCGGCGGCTGCAAGCGAAGCCACGGGGAGCGCAACCAGCGGTGCGGGAAATCGTCGCGTAAGCCGAGGCACACCCAGCAGCAGTACGAGCGTCAGGCCTGCGACGCCTACCTCCCAAAGACTCGCGGTGTGTCGCGCCTCGAACATCACGGCCACACGCTCTAGGAAGTCGGGCGGGGTACGGGTCAGCGTGAGGCCAAACACGTCCTTCAGCTGGAGCACCGCGATGACGACAGCGATCCCCGCGGTGAAACCCGTGGTCACCGGATACGGCACGAATTCGATCAAGCGCCCCAGCCGCAACAACCCCAAGCCCACCAGGATGAAGCCGGCGAGCAAACCCGAGACCAGTAGCCCCGCTAGCCCGAAGCGTGCGTAAATCGGTGAGAGCACGACGATGAACGCCGCGGTCGGGCCGGTGACTTGAGTGCGTGAGCCACCGAGCAGGGCCACCACGATCCCGGCAACAACCGCTGTCGCGAGCCCCTGCTGCGGAGGCACCCCGACCCCGATCGCCAGCGCCATCGCGAGCGGCAGCGCCACGATACCAACCACGACTCCCGCCAGTACGTCTGCCCTGAGGGCACGCCACCCGTAACCTTCACGGAGCACAGCCCGCAGGGCGGAGGCCGGGAGGTGTTGCAGCGCGAGCCCCTCCTCGGATCCGACATACCGCGTGCGCGCCATGGGCGCCGTGTACTCCTTCTGGATACGGTGTCAAGAGCGTGCGCGGGCGTAGGCGGTTTGATCCCCCACGGAAACACCGATCTGACATAGGCGCGACGCCTTGAATCTGTATCAGGCTGACACGCTTTCTTGCATGAAGGAGCGTGACGTTGACAATCCAGCACCAGAGTGGCAGTTCCACCCAGCGGCACCCAGCGGCACCCAGCGGATGCGTGGTGAGTGGACACCGGAGCTGGTGGGAGAGCCGGCTCAGCATCCCTGGATGCCGCACCAACTGTTTCCGCCAGGAACGGCTTCGGCGTTCCTAGTGCCGGGGAGTTCTTAGCTCGGCAAAGCCGCGCTCGAAGCCACCGCGCATCAGCGCCCGCAAGCGCTCCGCGGCGGCGGCATCTACCTTGGGCTCGAGTAGTTCTAGTCCCGCGGTGATGCGGCTCCACTCCCGCTCCACGAACGCGCCCTTGGCGCGGTCGCGGGCTTCGTCCACGACGGCTGGCTCGAACTTGTTCACACTGCTCACCTTCGCCGCGCCGCCGTCCAGCACTTCGCGCCCATCCAACACATGCTCCCAGAGCGCCTGGCTCCCGCTGAGGTCCCGCAATTCGTACGGAAAGTCCTGATCATCCCGCCAGCGAAACAACGGTGCGTCGTCCTGCTCTCGTGGCACGCGAAACGGCTTCGTTGCGTTCTGCCACAGTTCAGCGAGCGCATAGCGCAGAGGTGGGACCCGCTCCGGGCTGGTGGCCGTCGGCTTTCTCACGGCAACGCCCAGGAAGATCCCCGCATCGTTCAGCTCGAGATCACCTCCAGCTCCCAGCAACGTGAGCTCTCTGACGCTCACCCGGATCGGGACCAGCGGGTGTACGGGCAAGCCAAAGCGCAGCGCCAACCTACCATTGAGCCACTTTCTGGCGGTGATGTACCTGGCCCGGGGTGCCCCACGGAAAGGCACTCGCAGGTAGTACTCGCTGCGGCCGACGACAGTGCGGAAGAGCGCCCAGGCGTCGCCTTGCTCCGCGGGGATCCGTCTGACGAGGCGCCCGGGGAAAACCGACGGGACGTGGAAACTGCCGACCACGACCCATTATCCAATGTTCCGCCGCCCCCCTCAAACTGACTCAGGTTGATACACAAATCACGCGCCTCTCAGTGCCCATCCGAGCGCGTCCATGTTACCGCGCGGTAAGCTCGCTCTGCAGCTGTTGGAGGTTCTGCGCCCTATTGCGCGACTCGCGGGGCTAGGGCAGGCTAGCGCCTTACGTTACGGGAGGTCTTGGTTGAACTCGTCTTCGGGTATGCAAGCGGATGTGCAGCAGTGGTTCCGGGACCTGGTCAACCCCACCGGGGCGCCCACGTTGCTGCTCGAGGCAGAGACAGTCATTGCCGCAACGCCGGCAGCCCTCAAACTTCTCGACTGCGATGAGGCGGCGGTCGTTGGACTCTCACTCGAGGAGTTCAGCGGGCCTGACGAGCACCCAGTCCAGACTCGGGACGGAGCGGTGCGCCGGGGGGCGTTCTCGACACACAGCATCCCATCCTCTCCGCAGCATCGACTGCTGGTCCTCGCTCCACCTCCCGCACCGCCGGATCTCCCACTAGCAAGCGCCCTCGACGCAATCGTCGACTACGCTCTGTTGACGCTCGACCCCGAGGGTCATGTCGCAAGCTGGAACGCCGGAGCCACGGCGCTCAAGGGCTACACGCGAGAAGAAGCAACGGGCCTCCACCTCTCGGCTTTCTACACTCCCGAGGACATTGCCGCCCGGAAACCCGATCTGGAGCTAACCGAGGCGACCCAGAAGGGGCGCTACGAGGACGAAGGCTGGAGAGTGCGCAAGGACGGCTCACGTTTCTGGGCGAACGTGACCATCACGCCAGTACTAGAAGCCGCCACCTTGATCGGGTACTGCAAGGTCACGCGGGACCTCACCGCGCGACACGAAGCGGAGGAGCGCTTCCAAGCGGCGGTCGAAGCGTCCCCAACGGGGATGGTCATGGTGGACCTCGACGGACGGATCCTGCTCGCGAACGCCCGTCTTGAGCAGCTGTTCGGGTACTGCCGAGCCGACCTGCTGGGGAAGTCCATCGACGACTTGGTCCCCGACAGGTTCAGGGCCGGGCACGCGGAGCACCGGGCGCGCTTCTCCGAGGAGTCCGGATCCCGCTCGATGGGCGTGGGGCGGGACCTCTATGGGCTACGTGCCGACGGCAGCGAGTTTCCGGTGGAGATAGGCCTGAACCCCATAAACACGACGCGGGGCCGATGCGTGATGGCTTCCGTGGTCGATATTACCGAGCGGCAACGCGCTGCAGACGAACTGCGTCGCAGCAACGTCGAACTCGAGCATTTCGCCGCGGTCGCTTCTCATGATCTCCAGGAACCGTTGCGTATGGTGAGCAGCTTCGTCGAGCTGCTCGGACAACGCTACGGAGATCAGCTCGACGAGAAGGCGAACCGATACATCTACTTCGCCGTGGACGGCGCCAAACGCATGCAACACTTGGTGAACGATCTGCTCGAGTACTCGCGCGCGGGTGCGACGACACGCCCGCTGCGCCCAGTAGCGCTCGGTCCGATCATCGCCAACGTGCAGCGAGTGCTACGAGCGGTGATCGTGAGCAAACGAGCGACGGTGCGCGTCGACGAGTTCCCTACCATCCTGGGAGACGAACCGCAGTTGCAGCGCGTCTTCCAGAACTTGCTCTCCAACGCGCTGAAGTTCTCGGACCCCGCTCGCGCCCCCGAGATTCGGATCGAGGTGGAAGGCGACGCCAGCTGGTGGACCATCCGCGTGGTGGACAACGGCGTGGGTTTTTCCATGGACTCTGCGGAGGCGATCTTTCAGATGTTTCATCGCCTGCCCGCGACCGAGGTGCAGGGCAGCGGGATTGGTTTGGCCACGGTCAGGCGGATTATGGAGCGCCACGGCGGGCAGATCCAGGCGGAATCGAAGCCCGGCGAAGGAGCAACGTTCATCCTGACTTTCCCCAACGCGCAACTGGAGGATCGTGCCCACGACTAGACGGCAGCCGCGAGAGTCCCTTGGACGCACGGCCCCGACGTCCTCCCGGGACGTGTGGGTGGTGGGGCGTTGCGACACGAACTTGCTGGCGAGTCTGACGACGGCTGGTTGGAACCTCCAGCCCTACGTGACCGACGCCCCTGGACCCCAGCCGAGCGTACTGCTGGTCTCGTGGAACAAGGGAGACGTCACTCTGGAGGAGATCCTGACTCTTGCGGAGAACCACCCTGCGTCCTCCGTCGTCCTGCTAGCGCCTCGACGCGTGCTGGCGAGAGCGGCAACGCACTCAGCCGCTCGGCGCCTCACACTGGTGTCGACACCGACGTCTCCAGCCGTACTGGCACACATGCTGGCCAGCGCGAATCACGTAGCCCGCCTCGAGGCGCTCGCCGAAGACACGTTGCTGATGGATGGGGCCGGCGCGGGTCCGCTAACCGGGCAGAGCACCGCGATCCGCCGAGCCAGGCTGCGCATGTCGGAGGCCTATCTGTCTGGCGACCCGCTCTGGGTCTCCGGTCCGCTTGGCAGTGGCAAGCAGTGGATGGTGGAGCAAATCCACGAGGCAACTACGGGGGACGCGCCATTCGAGGTCATTGACTGTGCCGAGCTCGATCCGTCCTCGCAACGTAGCGCGATCGCGAGCGCAACCGAACGCCTCGCGGCGTCTGGTGCTGGCTTGCTCTGCCTACAACAGGCGGAGCACCTCGACGCGAGGCTCCGACCGATAGCTGAAGCGCGCGCCTACGGGATCCACCTCGCCTGCTGGAGCCGAGCTGCGGACCTCGATGCGCCCACGGGCTACTGCCACATCGAGATCCCGCCCCTGGCGAGTCGACCACTCGATGTGCTCTGGGCAACCCACTCTATCTTGACGCCCCACCGACTCACGTTGGACGCCGCGGCCGCCCGACTCCTACAAGGCTACCGCTGGCCGGGTAACTACCTCGAGCTCGAACGCGTGGTGCTGCGCGCGGTTCGCTCGGCGCGCGGCGGACGCATCCACCCTCGCGACCTGAACCTGGATGTCGACTGGCAAGCGGAAGGCGCGGATCCCGAACCGAGCTGCGAGCTCAAGAAGCTCGAGGCGAGCGCCATCAGGCGAGCCCTGGAGAGCACCAACGGTTGCAAGGCGAAGGCTGCACGCCGCCTCGGGATCGGACGAGCGACGCTGTATCGACGACTCCGCGAAATGTCGCGCAACGGCGAACTCTGAGCTGAGGTCCCGAAAGCGCAGCTCAGCGCCAACGCTCAGCCGCTACCCCTCCTGGGAGCGATTTACCGCTAGAATCGCGCTGGATGTCGGATCGGCCCTCACCCCCGCTGGCTTTGGCTGTCGCGCTGGCGCTCTGCGCTAGCTGCGCGCCGACATCCGAACCCGAGTGCAGCCGCGCGGAAACGGTTGTGGCGTCGGTCGAGCCGACCACGCCCATCAGAGCCCGTAGAGTTCTCGTGGAAGCCCGATGCCTGGTCATCGCACCCCGTAGCCTTGGCGGGCGATGGAGTGCTGCTGCAGGAGCACCACGCGCTACTGTTCGTGGATCTGCGAGGCGCTCAGCGCTGGCGGCGGGAGTGGACTGAAGAGGTCGAAGTGGTCGTGCCCCTGGACGGAGGGATCGTCGCGGTGGTGGACTCCAGCGACCGCCTATCCCTCCTGGCGCTCAAGAACGGCAGACTGAAAAGCGAGCTCAAGCTCCCGCAGGGCGCTACCGCAGGGATCAAGCTACCTGGCGGTGGCGCCTCCTTCAACCGCCGCAACGTCGCGTTCTTGAGCGACGGTGAGCTCACGGAGTCTGAGTCTCGGTCCACGGGCGAACGAGTGGAAGCTGTCGTTCGAGATCTCAAAGGACGCTTCTGGCTGCAAGGCTCGACCTCCTGGTCGGTGCTCGACGCCAAGGGCAAGCTCCTGCTCGGCTGGGAGCTCGAAGGCGAGGAAGGCAACCACAGCTTTCCCCCGGCGTTTCTCGGTGGTCGCGCGTGGTTCTTTCAAAAGTCGACTGAGCCCGCGCCGCTGCTCCTAGAACGCAGCTAGAACAAATACGCGGCGCCAGTGATGGGCGCCCCGTTGTCACTTGGATTGGCAGCGCTGGCGCTCGCCTCGAGTTCCGACGTCACTCCGAGCGTCCAGCCGTGTTCGTCGATGGCGAGCGCCCTACCAAGGCGATCCGAGGCGTCCGCGTTGGGCGCCTTGAGGAAGGAGAGCGGCAGCACGCCGGGAGCCTCACCCACGACGGCGAAGGCGTATGCAGCGCCGCTGGATGGCGCGAGCTCGTTGTCTTCGGCGCCGTTGATGCTGCGCGTCGAGCTGCCCTCGTGCGGCGCAGCGACGAGCAACGTCGAACCGTCGCCGGAGAGCGCGACCTGAGCGCCGAACTGGTCGGAGTCGCTCGGGTGGCCTGCCTTGACATACGCATGCTGAGTCCAGACCCCGGCTCCGCTCCAGTCGGCGAATACATAGACGGCACCCACGCCGCTACCGCTGTCATCATTGGGATCACTCGGAACTCGGCTCTGTTCCCCGATTGCGCTGACCGCGAGCAACCTCCCATCGTTCGAAATCGCGACGGACCGTCCTAGCCCGTCGTTTATGTCCAGGTTTTCCGCCTTCAGGTAGGCCACCTCCGTCCAACCGCTGGTCCCTCGCTCGAAGACGTACACCGCACCGCTGTCCGGCGCGCTCCCACCTTGCGGGTCGCTCGCCACGCCGCTGTCGTCCCCCGGCGCGCCGATCAGCGCGTACTTGCCGTCGCCGGATAGCGCAACGGAACGCCCGAAAGCATCGCCCGCTTCCGTATGGATACCCGAAAGCGTCCCGTCGTAGGACCAGCTGTTCGCGGCCCGGGTGTAGACGTAGGCCGCCCCGGCAAAGGAACCCAGAGTGGAATCGTTGTACACCCCGACGAGCAGCGTGTTGCCGTCAGCGGAGAGGGCCAGCTCGCGGCCAAAGAGGGCGTTGTCCGTGGTGTTCGGCGCCTTGACGTACGCTTGCAGTGACCAGGTCCCTGCACTCTTGACGAAGACGTACACCGCCCCGCTTTCTGGGCTTCCATCGCTGGTCTGGTCGCCGCCGACTCCGCTCGAGGCGCCATCTTCCCGGATGGCGCTGATCGCTGCCGTCGCGCCGTCGGCAGACAGCGCCACGGCGTAACCAAACCAGTCCTGTGCGGCCGCGTTGGGCGCCTTCAGCAACGCGGTCTCCTGCCACGCCCCCGCAGTGCGCTGCACCACGTAAGCCGCCCCCGCCGACGTCAGCGTGTTCGCAGCCGCGTTGGACAGCGGGCTGCTCTCGCCACTCGCACCGACCAACCCGGTGTTGCCGTCCGCCGAGAGGCTCAGCGAACAACCGAAGAAGTCGTTGGCGTCGGCGTTCGAGGCCTTGAGCATGGCTGTTTTCCCGACGGACTCTCCGATCACGACGTAGTCGTCTTTGCGACCGCTCGGCGCAGTCGCTCCCACGCGCCAGACACCCACGCCGCTGCTCGGAGTCACCTCGTACCAGTCTCCTGGAGTCATCGGTGCCCCGTCGAGAGTCAGCTGGAGCGGTGTGCCAGCGCTACTCTCCGCACGGATCCAGCGGCGCGACCAGAACGCCGACTGGGTCTGGTAGACTTGCTCGCCGGAGGTGAGGGAGAGATCGCTCTTCAAGAGGGAGAGCTCCACGAGCTGTGTGCTGTCGCCGAGGCACTGTGCCCCCAGGCAAACCTCGTCGCTTCCGCACGGCATATCCGTGGGTGTGTACTCGCAAGCTCCTGCCACGCACGCACCCGTCGAGGCATAGCTCCTCACGCTCGACGAGTCGGCACACGCCGAGGCAGGCGGAGCGTCGCACACCACTCCGTCACACACGGTTGGCTTCTCACAGGCACCATCGACGCAGACGTCGCCTGCCAGACAGGGCAAATCCTCTTGGGGGTACTGACACGCACCGTCCACACAGCTGCCAGCGGAGTACAAGCGTCGCGTCGTGCCATCGGCGCACGCAGCCCCTGGCGCAACACACGTCGTTACGTCGCACTCGGTCCCACCGGTGCCCGCACTGCCGCCGACGCCAGCGGCTCCTCCGCTGCCGCCGCCTCCCGCGCCCGCGCTTCCTCCACTGCCGCTAACACCGCCGGTGCCCGCCGTTCCGCCGCTGCTCGGGCTCTCCTCTCCCCCACACCCGCTCACCACCAGCACCACTGCCATTCCTGGCGCCCACGCACTACGCAGCTTCACCAGAGCAACACAACAAACGGCGGCGTGCAACACAAGCGATTCTGCTCGAAAGCGCCACCTACATTTCCGCACTTGCGTCACGCTCGGCGGCGCGGCGACCGACCGGAGGCTGGCAGTTCAGGACTCAATTCGCGCGTTGCGCGCCTGTTTGTGCGGGGAACCTCTCGAGGCCGGTACGGTCCGCCTCATGCGTAACGGCGAGTCACTCTGCAGCGCGGAGCAATTCGCTGATCAAGCCGAACGTATCTTCCTCACGGCAACTCAAACCTTCAGCGCGGCTTCCACATCCGCCAGCTGCATGCGCACCAGCGCGAGGTTCGAGCGGGAGCGGTCCGCCACCGCGTAGATGAACACCTGCGGGTGCCTCTTGAGCGGACGCATCACGTGGTATTGAGCCTGGAGAGTGACCACGATGTCTTCGATCTGTTCGACCAGCCCAACGCGGTGAATCGACTTTCGGTGGGCGCTCAGGAGCTCGACGCTCGAGAGGCTCGCCAGCTCGAGGTCGATAGTCGCGCCACCCACTACAGCAAGCACGTTGCGAGCGTCTGCGTCTACGAGCGAGGCACCCAGCAAGCCGTCCAGGTCATCCAGTTGGCGAAGCGCCTCGGGGATGTTCGATATCGAGGCACCCTCAGGTTGCGCCCGCGGATCGGGGACAGGCAGGCTCCACGGAGCCGGTTCAGCCAGGGAAATGGCCCCGCGCAGCAAGAGCTTGGTCAGGCAGCGGCAGGTCTCGAAGCGGCCGACGGTGGACGTATGCACAATGTCCTCCACCGATGCGATGCCGTCGACCAGCGCGAACACGAGCGCTTCGACATCGGCCAGCGGCTCCGGTTCGCCCTGGCGCATTGGCACGCGCTCGAGATCACCGAGTCGCCGCAAATACCCGAGCAGCAGACGATCCTTGAGCAGACGGATCCCGCGAGAAATCGCTGGATCGTCCGGTGTCTCGGCCCGAGCGTGCAGCAGGAGCTCGAGCGCCTCTTCATAGCGCTTTCCCGAGAGAAGCTGCTTCAGCTCACGTTTCCTTGCGGCAGCTGCTTCGTCAGGAGCGGGAGGCTCAGATCGAACGACTGATAGCTCAGGCGCCTGTTCAACCGGTTCCGCTTTTGCTGACGTCATCGCGCTCTCCCAAGGACTTGTCGCAGGCGCTCGAGGGAGGCACGGCACCTACGTTCAGCTGCGGGGTTGAGAAGCGTTCCACCCCGTTCCGTAGCTATCACACATTAGCTACAGACGGCGCGCAATCTGTAGGAATGGCAGCTCAAACAGGGAGCCTTGACGTATTTCTGTCACCCGCACTGACAAATCCACTCATATGGGCCCACACGTGATTTCTGCCTCGGAGCGTTTGGCGCATTCGGCGAGAGAACTGGCATTGAAACAAGCGCTTGGTTCTTCGGCGCCAGCTCGGATTTGTCTCAGTTTGGGACGTATTCTCTCGGCATGCTCTAAGCCAGCTCAGACTTTTCTCTCCCCCTGTTGCCATTCCTTCACCTGCCCCTTGAGCTCGCGATAGCGCGCCCCAACCTGCTCTGCGCACTCGCCCCCGAGCGCCTCTTGAGCCAGCGCGAAGACGCGCTCCTCCTCCTCTTCGACGTGCTGGACGAAGACCTCCAAGAGCGTCTGCGCGGTCTCCGACCATTGCGGATTGGAGAATGAGTAGCCAGACAGGCACCCGACGATTACTTCCAGCTTGCGCGCTGATCGATCGTGTTGCTCCGCCAGACCATAGGTCAGGCCGCGCTCCCGCAGCAGCGGATAGAGAAGGTCCATCTCCCCCTGCTCGTGAGCCACGAGCTGATCGCGTAGCTTGGGAAAGATCTCCGCTCGAGCCTTCGCGTCTTCTGCAGCGGCGAGGCGCTTGATCATCGAGGCTAGGTCGCGGTGTTCTGCGACGAGCGTCTTGAAGATCCCGACGAATGGTTGCGACGTCGCTCCGACAAACTTGTGCTCCGGAAGCTTGCTGTAATCGAGTGAACTGCGGGTGTGCGGCATGATTCCCTCTCCTCCACGTGTGCGCTCGTGGCGCGCTCGAGCTACTGGGTCCCTCCGAGGAGACCGCTCGCCAGGGTTGAACGAGAGCCCCCCTTCGCCTTGGTTCGGCAATAGGCTTCCTTCAGCTCTGCAGCGCGCGCCGCCCCGAGCGCCCGTTGTGCCGTGGGGAAGAGCTCGTTCTCCTCTTCTCGGATGTGTCGCACGACGAGCTGGCGCAGGGTGAGCGCACTGGCGAGCCACTCTGGGTGGTCGAACGCGCGACCATCGAGCCGGCGAATCATCGACTCCAAATCGCGCGCCTCCACGTCATGGCGTTGGGCCAAGCGGCGCGTCTCCACGAGCTCGTGGAGATCAGGACACAGGATTCGCACCTCGTCTTGATCGTGACTGAGCAATGCTCGACGCAGCTTCGGCCACAGCGCCGCGCGCTGCTTCGCGTCCGTCGTGCGACAGAGGACGTCGAGCATCATCGCGGCCTCGGTGTGCTCTTCCACCAAAGTCTCGAAGATCCCTTCGAAGCCTCGCGCGTGTTGCTTAGCTCGCGCGCGCCTCGAGACTTGGTGCCTGTCGCCGCTGAATTCCGGAATTCGGTAGTCCATGTTGCCCTCCAATAGGTTCGCTTCAATCCGCCTTGATGGGTGCACACGCGATGGGGCTGCCCGCGTTGCCGCTCTCCCCGTCACCGTGGTCTTCGCCTTCGTGAATCACGATCGCCTTGCCAAGGAAACTCCGGGCGTCGCCCGCCTTCAGGTTGGCCTTCGCGACCACGATGGTCAGTGTCCCATCGCCTTCGTCGTCGACGGTCAGGTTGCCGAGATCACCCAGGTGGTGCTCCGCAGCACTGGGTAAGCCGTGCTTCTTTCCGTCTGGATCGAAGTGCGCCCCCATGCTCTTGCCAGCGATGTCGCTGCAGTCGTCCTTCTCGTGAATGTGGACCGCCTTCTTCCCCTTGGGCGCGTCCTCGACCTCAATCTGGATGCGCACCCCGTCGGCGGTCTCGCTGAGTTCTGCGTCACCTGTGAGCTTCATCTTCGGCACACTGGTGAACTCTGCCTCGGCCTCGCGCTCCTTCCCGTCGGGTGGTGCGGCGCTGGCTCCGCCTGGAACGCTGCCTCCGGGCTTCGCCACTGGAACGGAAGGGGGTGGCCGCAGAGCGCGAGTCGATTCCATCGGTTGCGCGCGATCCGGGTCGCCAGGAGAGGTCGCTGACTCGGGGTTGTCGCAGGCGATGAGGGCGAGCGGCAGTACCCCGTTGAGCAGGCAGAGCTTGAGTTGCATGCCCGAGTGGAGAGCAACTGACGTGCCACCATCCCGGGCTCCCCGGGGGCTTTGCGGCCGCACTGGGCCATCGTTTCCCCCCGGCAACTACTGAGCAAGGGCGTCCTCGAACGCCGAATCAAGGTCTCAAACTGAGGCTGATGTGCCGTCTTGGTCGCTTTCGCCCCACCCCGCCAAAGCGCCACGTCGTGTTTTGCTCGTGAAAACCATTCCGCGACGCATGTCTAAACTCGCCGCAGAGCAGCGGTTTCGCATCTCATTTTGATTCCTCAAGGTAACGTTTTTCGGTGGTCGGGCGTGAGAATGCGGCGGGCTCACGACCACAACAGGGGGCCAGCGCCTGTCGCGCCCCGGCAACGCCGAGCAACTGATATGTTAGACATCCACTCCACGACACCGCTTGCCCCGAGGCTCGCCCCCGCCGCCGCCTTCTTGACCCCAGCGACGGGCGTGAAGATCTGCAGCACCCGCGAAACGAACCACGCGATCGAGTTCGTACCCACGGCGCAGTCGTTGGATCCCTTCTTTTCCCAGAACGTCTTGGCATCCCTCGTCGCACGTCGCGCGTTCGTCGAACTCCGCGACGCATCGCGCCAAGTTCTCGAGCCGGAGCTGTCCGAGTCCTTGCAACGCGCGGCGGCGACCTTGAGCGACCTGGAGCAAGGGGACTGGTACCCGATGTTGCGAAGCCACGACCGCACCCGTGCGACGCGCCTCGCGGCTCGTATCCGCCGCTGGTTGATCACCCAACCCACCGCTTCCGCACGGCGCAAGGGTGCCAAGCTGCTTAAGCGGTACTTCGACTTCGTGGAGACGTGCATGGGCGTGAACCGGCGTCCTGAGCTCGTAGAGCACGACGTTCGGGTCCTGCGCGAGGCGTTGCGCGCAAGTGCCACGGAACCCGTGAGCAAGGTCCGGAGCCTGGCCATGGCCGCCCTCGGCCGGGACGAAGATCTGGATCGCCTGCTGCTTGGCAGCACCCGTCAACGGGTCGTCCTGCGCTGCACCATCGAACGCACGCTGCAAAACCTAGCGGCAGAATCGCCCAGAGCCGTCCGACTCACTCGCTAGAGGCACACGACCGCGCCGCTGCGTAGTATATCCTGCCGCGGATGAACGCACACCACGCCGCCATCACCCTGTGCATCGCCGCGGCAGCTGGAGTGTTCCTGATCACCTTGGCGGGCCGCCTGCGCTTGCCGTCGATCACCCTGCTGCTGCTCGGGGGGATCTTGCTCGGCCCCCAGGCGCTCGGCATCGTGCACCCGGAGACGCTCGGCGATGGCCTGGAGACCGTCGTCACCCTGGCGGTCGCGATCGTGTTGTTCGAAGGCGGGCTCACTCTCGACATCGCTGGTTTCCGTCGGGAATCGGCCGTGATCGTGCGCATGCTCACGATCGGAGTGCTCATCACCTGGGCCGGCACCTCGGCTGCGCTGATGCTCGCGATGCCTTCGCTGAAGCTCGAGCTGGCGATCATCGCGGGGAGCTTGGTGATCGTCACCGGGCCGACCGTCGTCTCGCCTCTGTTGCGACGCATTCGCTTGCAGCCACGCCTGCATCACGTGCTGTACTGGGAAGGCGTGATGGTGGACGCGGTGGGCGTGTTCGTCGCCGTCTTGTGCTTCGAGTGGATCGCCGCCGGGGGCGATGAATCGGCTTTGATCCCGCTGGGTCGCTTCGCCTCGCGCTTCGTGGTGGGCGTTGGGGTCGGTGTGGGCGTCGGCTTTGCGCTGAGCGAAGCGCTGAATCGACGCTGGATTGACGCGGATCACACGAACATCGTCGTGCTCGCTAGCGCGCTCTTGGCGCTGGGCATTGCGAACACCGTGCTGACCGAGTCGGGGATCCTTGCCGTGATCGTCGCGGGCCTCACCGTCAGCTTGCGCAGTCGCGCGCAGCTGAAGGCGCTGAAGCGCTTCAAGCTCGAGCTGACCGAGGTTGGGATCGGGCTCTTGTTCGTGCTGCTCGCCGCGCGACTCGATCTCTCCGCGTTCCCTCGCGCGGGCTCTGGCTTGCTCCTGGTGCTCGCCGTGGTGCTCTTCGTGGCGCGCCCGCTGAACATCGCGATCTCGACGTGGGGAGCCAAATTCAGCTGGCGGGAGAAGGTGTTTCTCTCCTGGCTTGCTCCCCGCGGAATCGTAGCTGCGTCGATGGCGTCGCTGTTCGCGATTCGCCTGAAGCGTCTTGGACATCCAGATGCTCACCTGTTGGAGACGCTGACCTACGCCGTGATCGGCACCACCGTGGTGCTTCAGGGTCTCACTTCGCCTTTCGTGGCGCGCATGCTCGGCCTGCAGCGGCGCTCCCGAGCGACCTGGCTCCTGATCGGCGATCCGTGGCTTGCGACGCAGCTGCATCGCACCCTGCGCCAGTGCGGCGCCCCAACCCTCGTCTTCTCCACGGGCGAAGCGGTAGTTGGGGGTGAGGGAGACGACGAAACGATCTCGGAAGATCCGTTGGACCCCGCATCGCTCAGCGATCCACGCGTCGCCGACGCGGAGGCCGTGCTCGCCGTGGCAGGCGATCCGGAGACCAACGACAAGATCTGCGAAGCCTGGACCGACGTGGTCGGTGGCGCCGCTTGCTACCGATGGGATGCACCAGGGATCAGCGACTCACGCGCGGGTCGCCCGCTGTGGCTCGATGCGCCGGGCCCCGCCGAGGTGCGATCTCAGGTCGACGCGGAGCGCCTCGCCATCGACGCGGTCGAAGTCGGCACGGGGGAGGACACCACACGTTTCGGCGACGCCTTACGTCCCCTGCTGGGCGTCGATGAGGGGCGCATCTCGATCATCGACGGAGAGACACCTGCGGAGCTGCACTCCCTGATCGTGCTGCGTCAACGCATCCCTGGCCTCCAAGGCCTCATGCGCGATGCGCTGATCCTCGACAAGCACAGCGTGAAGTTCGAGGAGGTGCTGGAGCAGCTGCTAGAGCTCGCGTCGAAGGCGCTGCCCGATTTGGACGTCGCCCAACACCGCGCGGAAATACTCGAGCGCGAGCGCAGCATGCCCACGGCGATTGGCGCGGGGATCTGCATCCCCCACGTCTACCATGGCTCGGCCCAGCGCAGCATGGCCTTCGTAGCCCTCGTTCCAGGCGGGCTCGAGCAGTTCGGCCCCGACGGCGAGCCCGTGCGCCTGGTGTTCCTCGTGATTTCTCCAGCAGATCACGCCACCGCGCACCTGCGGAGCTTGAGCGCCATCGCGCAGCTCGGACGCGACCAGGGGCTGATGAACACGCTCATACATCAAAAGACGCACGGGCGCCTTTTGACGCTGCTCAGAGAGCGCGAGTAGGCACTCACTGCGCGGTGACGTCTGGCCAGGTGAAGCGAAACGTCGAACCGTTGGCCCCATCGGACTCGACCCACGCACGGCCCTGGCGCAGATCCACGAGCTTGCGCACCACCGCCAGTCCAATGCCGGTGCCCGACGTTCCGCCGCTCGGCAGCGTCTGAAAGATCCCCCAGATCCTATCTTGCATTGCCTCAGGGATCCCTGGCCCGTTGTCGCGCACGTAGAACACCAAGCTCGATCCCTGCTGGTCGACTCCCACTTCGATCTCCGGAGCGGCTTTGTTCGCGTGTTTGAACGCGTTGCCGATCAGATTCATGAAGACCTGTGCGAGCTGCGTGCGATCCGTTAGTACGACCAAGTCTTCCGGTATGTTGACGTTAGGTTGTACTTCAGTGGCCAGCAAGGTCACCACTTCGTCTACCAGCGCCCTCACCCTGATCATTTCCGGAAGGCTATTCGAGCGGCCGACTCGACTATAGTCGAGGACGCCGTCAATCAGCTCATCGAGACGCCGGACGCGTTGCCGAAGCATGCGTAGGTGCTCGGCACCTTCTTCGGTGATGCGCTCGCCTAGGTCCTCTTCAATGAACTCCGAGAGGTGACCAATCCCCCTGAGAGGCGCCTTCAAGTCGTGGGAAACGATGTACGCGAACTGGTCGAGCTCACGGTTGCTGCGTGCCAGCCGCTCGATCAAGTTCTGCGCCTTGGTGAAGAGCGCCGCGTTGTCCATCGCGATCGCGGCTTGGGCTGCAACACCGGACACCAGCTGCTCGGCTTGCTCGGTGAAGATCCCGGGCTCTTTGTGCCCAAAGAACAAGCCACCAAGCACTTCCCCACCGCGAGCGAGCACAGGCACGGCCATGTAGCTCACGACGGGCAGGTGCCCTTCGGGCATGCCGAAGTGAGGCTCATTCTTGCCGTAGCGGGGATCTTGGCGAATGTCGTCGACACGGATCACGCCCTCGCCAGCGAAGGTTGGGCGAAACAGCGCCGTCGCTCGCGGGATGGGGAAGCGCTCGAACGCGGAACGCTCCGCGCCGCTCAGGCTGTAGAGCAGCAGCTTGCCCCCCTGGGCATCCTGCGCTGTGTAGAAGAACGCGCCAAAGTCTGCGCCAGCGAGCTGGGTCGCGGAGTCCGTGATCGCCTGGACCAACTTGTCTTGATTGAGCTCGGCCGCCAGGGTGCGCCCCACGTTGTTGATGATTTCGAGCGCCTGGCGCTTCGCGCGCACCCGCGCCTCGACTTGGGAGCGGCGCATCCCGACGGCGATCAGGTCCGAGGCAGCCAGCAGCGTCGCCAAGGTGTCTGACTCCAAGTGCCGCTCGGAGTAGACCGCCAACACGCCAATCAGCGAACCGTGGATATGCAACGGAAAGCTGGCAAACGCCCTGATTCCCTCGTGATCCGACCAGGAGGCATCCGGCGCCTCGCCCAAGGTGCGGATCGTGGCTTCGTTTGCAACGGCGGTTTGCCCCGCGGAACCGAGCCCGAAAGGTACCAAGCGGTGTTCCTCGTCTCGCTCCCGGTGCCTCCCCACGCTGGCACGCAGCCTCAACACCCGGCGCTGATTATCCGCCGCCCAGACACGCACCTGGGCCATGCCCAGGTCGCGGGCGATGGCACTCGCGCAGTCGCCCAGGGCTGCCTCGAGGGTATCGTGCCGGGTCAGCACCTCACCAATATGTGCGACGAGCAGCGCTTGCTCTTTGCCTCGCTCTGCGGCCTCGTAGAGCGCTGCGCGCTCGAGGCTGAGCGCTGCGCGCGTCGCTAGCTCCCGCAAGTACCCCATATCCTCAGCGACGAACACGCGGTTGCTCTCGGCGTGCACCAGGGAGAGGCAACCCAACACCTGCTTACCCGTGCTGAGGGGGACGACGGCGTAGCTCTTGAGGCCCAGTGACCGCATCAACTCCAGATGGTCCGGCCCTCTGGCAACCGCTTGCAGCATCTCGTCGGGGACCTCGCGCACCCACTCCGCCTGTCCCGTGCGCAGCACGCGCGCCACCACCGTATCCGAGCGGATATCAATCGAACGCTCACCTCGCAGCCGGCGCGCGAGCTCTCGCTTCTCGGGGTCACGATGGGTCACCGTGAGGCGCTGCACCTCCCCCCCTTGCCCTAAAATATCGATCGCGCACCAATCGGCGAGCGCCGGGACCAAGATGTTCGCGAGCCCCTCGAGGGTCTCTCGATAGTCGAGAGAAGAGATCAGGAGCGCGCTCGCCTCGGAGAGCAACGCCAGGCGTTGGCGAGTCTGAACCTGGTTGCGAATGTCCAGCGCCACGACGAGGTTTCGCCCGCGAGACTCTTGGGTCGACGCGAGCAAGACCGGCACGCGGGAGCCGTCCTTGCGCAGGTATTCCTTCTCGAAAGGCGCTGCCGTGCCCTCGGCGGACACCGCACCCAGTGCGTCCTCGGAGGCCCCCAACCACTCAGGTGGTGTGAGCGCCCTCCAGTTGAGCTCCCCTCGATTCAGTTCCTCGCGGGAATAACCGATCAAGTTCAGGAGCGTCTCGTTGGCATCGTAGACCTGACCTTCGGGACCGGAGAGCAACATGCCCATCATGGGCGTCTCAAAGACGCGACTGCCCGCTCGAGACTCGGGAGGGCGAGCAGCCCGCTGGCGCGCGATGCACTTCACCTGGGCCTGAAGCAGAGCGTCCGAGGGTTGCTGAAGCAGGTGCGTGCAGCCCGCCGTGCAAAACTCCGCAAGACGAGCCTCTGAGAGGCCATCGTCGACCAGTAGGACCGGGATGTTGGCTACGGCGAAGGGCTCCAGCGCACCCAAATCGTCCACGGCGTGGGGGTGGAGCACGCAGAGGTCGAAGCCCGCCGCAAAACTTGGAAGCGCGCTCGCGCGCGAAACTTGCGCGTCGACGCCGTCCAGCGCTCGGGCCAACGAGTCCGAGTGCGCTTGCACCACCAGCACTCGGAACATGTGTTTCCCTTCTGCCGCACGCGGCTTGGTCAGGCCCAGTGCCTACGCGCAGCATCAGCTAGTTGCTCCCTGACGGTCAAGCGACGTTAGCCAGAGTCCCCCGTTTCCACGTGGCATCTCTCACCGGGTGAGGCCCAATGCCCCGCAGTGCCGAATCGACGCAGCGGCCCCTACCTTGATCCACGCGCGCAGCCTCACGACGACGGAAGGGGGCGCGCCCCCCGAGACCGTGAGGCAGCCGCAGAAAACCAGCGACCTTGTCACAAACCGCATTGGACATGCGACGGCGTTGGATGCTCGCTCTTCGCTTCGTATCCGCGCTCGCGGTTGCTCTCATCGCCCTCTCCTGCTCCTGCAGTGAGGACCCGGCACCGCAGGTAGTGCCCCAACCGAACCAAGCAACGCCTCCCAGCTCTGCAAACGAAGTCGTCTTGATACCCGACCCGACGCCGAGTGAGCTGGACCCGTTGGACGCGCCGCCGCCGGAGCCAATGCCGCAAGCCTCGGCGGAGCCGGCGACCGCGCCTCAAGACGAGCCAGACGAAGACGAAGACGACTGCAACCGCGAGATGATCGGCCTCACGGTCTTTTCGCCCAATGGGCGCCGCCTGGCCATCGAGTTCGAAGGCGGGCGCGTCCAAGTCTTCGACACCACGACTTGGAAGCCGGTGTCTGAAATCAAGTTCCAAGACGCGCTCAAGAGCCTCGAGTTCTCGCCGAACGGCCGCTACCTGTTTGGCGTCAACGATCCCGACGAGTATCCAGACGTGCTGCATGTCGCGCGTGTCAGTGACGGCGCTCGGCTCTGGCGCAAACGGATCCGAGAGGGGCGCTTTTCGTTCGTCGTGGCCAAAGACTCGAGCTGGTTCGCCGCCGTGGTGCGCGCTCCGAAGCCCCCGGGCGATCCAGACGACATCTACAGCGACCCCGAACCCGAATGGCACGTGGAACTCGTCGCGCTGCCGTCATTTTCCGCGCGGCGAAGCTTTTTCGAACCGAAGCGCATCACCAAACTCAAGCGCCCCGCGTGGCGACCTCGAAAGGTGCCCAATCCGGACCCGGAACGCTTCAAGGCCCCTCCCGGTGGACCTCCACGTATGGATCCAGTGCTCCCGATCTCCAACGATGCCGCCGACTACAGTCGCGACAGCGCAATCCCCGGCGAATGTTGTGAGTTGTTCGCGAGCGGCGACTCGCGCACACTGAGCATCTCGTATCAAGAGGTCACCAGCTTGGTCGACACGCGGCGCGCCGCCGTGATGACCACGCTCGTCGGTTCCTCCCCAGCGTTCTCTCCCAGCGGACGCTTCGTCGTGCTGGGGCGCGAGTCGGGCGCCGTAGCCATCTTTGACACGCGGCGCCGCAGCGCAAAACTCTTCTACGACGCGCTCTGTGACATCGATCTCACGCACCGCTTTCCAGACCCCGACTTCAGCCCAGACGAGAGCCTGGTCGCGATTGGTGGCCGAGAAAATCGCTTGTGTTTGGTCTCGCCCACCAGCGCAAAGCTCAAGACCTTCCTGCCGAACAAGCTCTACACGCCCATGCCCACGCTAGAGCGAGGCCGCGCCGACTCCGGTGGCTGGAGCGCCGACGGCTCCGCGATCGTGAGCACCCGCGGTTTCCACGACATGATGTTCCGCGTGGATACAAATGAGGACATCACGTTCGATGCAAAATGGGATCACATCGTGCGCTACGTACGACGCGCCGACGCCAGCTTCTTCGCGATAGACCTGCAGCAGCTGCCGCGGGCCGAAGTCATCGGGCACACGGTGCGCCCTCTCCCCCCCGCCCACGAAAACTGCCAGAGCGTCCGCTGGAGCCCCGATCGCGAAAAGCTACTGAACGACTCGGACGCTGAGGTGACCATCTGCTCTACACGAAACTTCCAGCCCATCACGCGCATCCGAGGCACCGTCGATGATCTGGAGTTCGATCCGCTGAGTCGCTTCGTGTACGGCAAAGACTACAACCACGTCGTGATCTGGAGCGCCGCTGACGGCAAGCAAGTCTTCAACACCGACTCGTGCTCGACCTCCACTGACACGCAGTAACGTCGCCTACGCCGGATCGCCGACGTCCCTTCTCCTCAGGACCCGGAGACGGCTACGAAATACCAACCGTCTCGATAGCAAGGGTCGCTTCTCGGCACTTCGGGCAAGGCACGGCAACACGATTGTCGACCGGTGCGATGTTTGCACTCTGGCACTTGGGGCAGTCGACGTCGCCAGCGAGCTCTGCGGCTCGCTCGGGGAACAGCCCAGCGTTGCGCCGCTTCGTCATCCACTCCACCAAGGTGATCACCAGGAGAAACGTCAGCACGCCTCCAACCACCGCAGCCCAAATCGGTGCCCCGAGGAACCAACTGATCAGACCTACCAACGGACCGGAAGCCAGTGACGGCTCGCAACCTCCCGGGAGGAAGTACAGCTGCTTGCGCTCGAAGAACGTCCCGCAGGCCATGCACTTCATGCGCTCCACCCGTACCAGGCGCCCCTCTCGACTCGCGCGTTCATGCGTGTAGCCGTACCGCTCGAGGGTGCCCTGCTCGCTCGGGTGAGGGAGCGGCACCAGGTGGGCGTGCTGCACCTTCTCGAACTCCACGCCTGCGTTGGGAACGTTCAGCACCGCCCCGGCCAGAGTCGTCTCCAACTCCGACGGTGCCTCATCCAACCACAGCGCCAAGTACGCGGGCGGAAACAGCTCACTCTGGTAGTCGCAGTGCGCGCACTTCGCCCGAAGAACCGTTGACACGGCTACACGCCGCTCCAGCCGCGTAGGCCTCCGATTGGTTTGGTCACCTCGAGATTCTACCGCGCAACTCCGAGCGCGACGCAACGCGGAAACGCAAGCGGCGCCGCTCGTGTTCCCTCGCTGCAGTCCCTGACAGGCAGCCCGTCGACGACGCGCGCAAGCTGAAGGTCGAAGACGTGCGGAGTTGGACGCCCGCTGGCGCGTTGTTCGCACTCGATGTCTTGGGCACGCGTGACGTCGGGCTCGCGAGTCGATTGGCGGACGACTTTTGGCGCTTGGACGAAGTACGCCACGCAACCTGGTCGGATGAAGCGGTGCTAGACCGCCGAAACCGCGCGTATGCAGTCATGCTCCGGGGCTTTCACTCGTGGTCCCTGGAGGAGGTCGTGGATGCGCTGGCGCTCGGTCGTCTGCACATCGACTTCCAGTTCGATTGGGAGCACGAGCGTCGCCAGGTGCTCTTCGACCATCCCGCCTTGGCTACGCCCGAGCAACGCCTCGCTGCGCTGAAGGCGAGCGTCGAAGCTGGCGGGTGGGATGGTAATCCGGGTTGGACGACTTGGCTGCTGCACCGCCTGACCGAAGATCCGGTACCAGACGCTGGCGCGTGGCTGGCAGCAGCCTGGCAAGAGCACCGGAGCGAGACCCGCGAACATTCCCTCGCGGAAGCGGTTCTGGCCACTGGAGATGTTGCGAGCATTCAAGGCATCGCGGATACCATCGATGACCGCAAGCCTTCGTTCCAGGTCATGAAGGCGCTGATTTGCGTGGACCCAGCAACGGCAGCCTCCCGCCTCAAAGGCTGGCTCTCCCCCTTTCCAACTGAACAGCCCAAACTCAGCCAAGCCCTCGCGTTGCTCAAGGCGCTCGCCGCGGACGGCTTCAGCGCCGGAGGGCTCGGGTCGTCCAAGTCGCAGCGCGCCATGGGCTGGGTGCGCCAGGATCCTGGCTGGGTCTCGTTGCTCCTCGAGTGTCGCAAGCACAAGGACCCGAACGTTTCCCACCCGGCCCGTAGCGCCCTGGCCCACGCAGATCCTGCGCTCGTCGAGTCCCTGACGCCGAAAAAGGCAAGCAAAGGAAGGAAGATCCCCGAGGCAACGCTCAAGCCGCTTGGTTCAGTCAAGCTGGCCAGGCGCGGCTACTGGGGGACGCCAATCGCTTGGAGCGAAGACGCGATTGCGTTCTTCGCGGCGCCCGCTCGAGTCGAGGTGCGCAAGCTGAGTACAGGCTTGCCCGCGAGCTTCAGCGTCGACTTACCAGACGGCCTCAGCCTCCCGAGCACCCCGCGCGACCCAAACGACGACGGCTGGGGTCGCCCAGGCGTCCACGGGATCGCCCTCGACGCTTCCGCCGGTCGGCTCGCGATCGCAGGCAACGCAGGGGACACGGCTGGCGTTTGGGTGTTCAGCGCAGGGGGGGAGGTCAAGCGTTGGTCCATCGAAGATCACCTGCCCCATCGTCTTCACTTCAGCCCCACCGGTGCGCTCTGGGTGCTGTGTGAAGGCGACGCGCCCACCGTGTTCGCGCTCGACCCGACGTCTCTTGAAGCGCAAGGCAGCTTTGCCCTCACCCCATTCCCCCCTCCCGCGTTCGTCGAAGCGTTTCCCCATGACACCGACGATGTGGGAGTATTCCAGATCGCGTGTGGACAAGACGGCTTGTGGCTCAAGGTGGTGGAGCGTGGGCCGAAGAAGCTAAAGATACGTTCACAGAAGCTGAGCAGCGTGCACCACGACTCGCTGCTCTACGCCTTCGCCTTGGGAGGCAGTGTGGCTGTGACCCTGCTGCAGTCGAAGCTCTTGCTCCGCGAGTGGCCAACGCTGAAGCCGCTCAAGGGCAAGCTAGTAGACGGCAGCACGCGGGAAGCCGCAGCCTCCGGCGACCTGGTGCTGGTGAGCGTCGCGCGCGTGCTGAACCAAGCTGACGCCTTCGAAGTCTTCAAGGCGCCCAAGTGGGACCGCGTCGCCGTTGGTCAGTGGCCGAAGGCTCACAACCTACTCACCCTCCAGGGCGACAAGCTGATCACGACGCTCAAGAAAGAAGTCCACGTGTGGCAGCTGCGGCTCTAGCCGGCACGGGAGGCGACGTCTGATCCACACGGATATTCAACCGGGCACTGCGGAATCGTACTTCCGTGTCATGAGCGCGCGCCGCAAAAAAAGCGAGCGTTTGCAGGCAGTTGATATCGCGCGCAACGCTAGACCAAGTGCGAGCCTTCCCCGTATCAAGGGAGCATGAGTGACTTAGAATTCGAGCGCTTGGCACGCCGCATCGTTTGGTTGACCCTGGCCAGCGCGGGGCTCAGTGGATGCGGCGGGAGCGCCACGCCTCCGGGAACTGCCGCGGGTGCGAACGAACCTCAGGGGTCGCTCAGCGAACCGCCGACTTCAGAAAGCGCGGCTCCTCCCAACGTCACCCCGGCCCCTGAATCCACCACGCCTCAGTCCACGCCCCAAGGCGAAGCCTGCCTGCCGAGCGGCCAACGCAGCGTGCTTGCCGGCCTGCATCCGGCAGTCCCCGTGGACTACCTCGGCATGCTCATGCCCGGAGACAAGAACACGCTCCTTGAGAGCGTGGGCACGCCGTGCGCCGGCGCGAAGGACCCGGCTCAATGCAAAGCCGCGCTCGCGGCGCTCAAGTCGAACACTCGCTTCCCCAACACGGGCTCGCCCTTCGATCCCGGTCGCCAGATCGTCTACACCCGCGGAGACGAGGTCGGCCTGTTGACGACCACCGCAGATCTGAAGGAGTTCCTGGGCCCCATCGACACGGTTGGGGAAGCCATCCTGTGGGTCTGGGCCGACGGCTACTTCATGGAAAGCTGCTCCGAAGCGGAGAGCAACGCGAAGCAGACTGCTGACGGCTTCGAGCTCACCACGAAGAAGACCGTGACCTTCTGTCAGCCCATCGCGACCTATCGCTTCAAGCTGAACGTCAAGCCAGACGGCGCCGTCAACGTCCTGAGCAAGACCCTCGAGTCGAGTAGCCCCGCGTGTGTCGGCCGCCAGAGCGCAGGAGTGGTGCGCAGCGCGAACGCAGACGCAGATCCTCGCGGCAAGTACTTCGCAGACTGCGCTCAGCTGGAGCGTGCGGCAGTGATCGCGTTCGAGCGACTGAGTCGCGAACTCGAAGCCCTGGGCGCACCGCTCGAGCTATTGAGGGACGCGGAGCGCGCCCGTCAGGACGAGGTGCGGCACGCGGCGACGATGGAAAAGCTCGCGGCACACTTCGACACCGCCGTGGGCGAAGTGCGAGTGGAAGACGTCCCGCTCCGCAACGCGTTCGAGGTCGCCCTCGAAAACGCGGTCGAAGGCTGCGTGCGGGAGTCCTTCGCAGCGCTGGTTGGGCTCTGGCAGAGCGAGCGCGCCAGCACCGATTTGCAGCAAGCACTGCGGGAGATCGCGGTCGACGAGCTCCGTCACGCCGCGCTCTCCTGGCGTGTGGCCCGCTGGCTCGAGCCGCGCCTGAGCGACGAAGAACGCAGCCAAGTGGAGCGCGCGCGCAAGCTGGCGTTCAACGAACTGAGCACAGCAACGCAAGATCTGAGCGGTGCGCTCACTCGCGACCTCGGGGTGCCAAACGCCGCCGAGGCGCACGAGCTAGTGCAACGCCTTGGAGCGCAGCTCGGGTTGAGCTGAGCGCTCCTCTCCCCCAACCAAAGTCACGGCGCAGTCGAGGGCACTGCTTTGCCACACCACCGCGCCCGGAGACTTGGTATGCCAGGCGTCGCCATGACGTCTCTCACCCAGCGCCCCGCTTGGGCTGCACTCACCGCTCACCACGCCGAACTCGCACCGCTGCATCTGCGGGAGCTCTTCGCGAAGGATCCATCACGCGCCGAGCGGCTCACGCTGGAGGCGGCCGGCGTGTTCCTCGACTACTCGAAGAACCGCATCACTGACGAGACGCTGAAGCTCCTGGTCCAGCTCGCCGAGGAGTGTGGCTTACGCGAGCGCATCGACGCGATGTTCCGCGGGGATAAGATCAACGTCACCGAGCAGCGCGCCGTGCTCCACGTCGCCTTGCGCGCCCCCAAGGGCAGCCGTATCGAAGTCGACGGCGAGAACGTCGTACCCCACGTCCACGAGGTGCTCGACAAGCTGACTGCGTTCGCGAATCGCGTGCGCAGCGGCGAGTGGAAGGGCCACACTGGCAAGCGCATCAAGAACGTCGTGAACATCGGCATCGGCGGCTCCGACTTGGGCCCCGTGATGGCTTACGAAGCCCTGCGCCACTACAGCGACCGCGAGCTGACGTTCCGCTTCGTCTCCAACGTGGACGGCACGGATTTCGCCGAAGCCACCTGGGATCTCGACCCCGCCGAGACGCTGTTCATCATCTCGTCGAAGACCTTCACGACCCTCGAGACGATGACCAACGCGCAAACCGCACGCAGCTGGTTGGTCGCCGGATTTGGGGGTGAGGAAAGCGCCGTAGCCAAGCATTTCGTCGCCGTCTCCACCAACGCGGAGAAGGTCGCGGCGTTCGGTATCGACACCGCGAATATGTTCGGCTTCTGGGACTGGGTCGGCGGGCGCTACTCCCTCGACTCGGCGATTGGTCTCTCGACGATGCTGGCGATTGGCCCGGAGGGCTTCCGCGAGTTCCTTGATGGCTTTCACCAGATGGATGAGCATTTCCGCACGGCTCCGTTCAACGAGAACCTGCCGGTGCTCAAGGCGCTGCTCTCCCTGTGGTACAACGACTTCTTCAAGGCGCACTCCGTCGCTGTGCTGCCCTACGATCAATACCTCAAGCGCTTCCCCGCTTACCTGCAGCAGCTCACCATGGAGAGCAACGGCAAGCACGTCACCCTGGAGGGCGAGCGAGTCGACGTCGACACCAGCCCGATCTACTGGGGCGAACCCGGCACCAACGGCCAGCACTCGTTCTACCAGCTGCTGCACCAAGGCACGCGCCTGGTCCCGGCTGATTTCATCGCTTTCGCGCAGACGTTAAATCCGCTTGGCAATCACCACGACCTGTTGATCGCCAATGTCTTTGCCCAGGCTCAAGCCCTCGCCTTCGGCAAGACCTTGGAAGAGGTGAAAGCCGAAGGCGCACCGCCGGAGCTCGCGCCGCACAAGGAGTTCGAAGGCAACCGCCCCTCCAACGTGCTGCTCCTGGAGAAGCTCACCCCAGGCGCCCTAGGCAAGCTGGTCGCCCTCTACGAGCACGACACCTTCACCCAGGGCGTGCTCTGGGGCATCGACTCCTTCGACCAATGGGGCGTCGAACTCGGCAAGGTGCTCGCCCAGCGCATCATCCCCGAATTAGCCAGCTCCGAAGAGCCAACGCTGAAGCACGACGAGTCGACGAACGCGCTGATTCGCCGCTACCGGCGCATGAAGCACACCTGATCTCCTACACCGGGATAGCGGCGAGCGTGAGGCGCATGGTCTCTCGAACATCAGCGTCGGTCTCACGCTCGAGAGCCGCTTCGAGCGCGCCGCGCGACCACTCTGCGTGCTCGGGGTAGAACATCAGGGCACTCGAAATCACCCTCCGCAGCTCCGGTTCGGGATCCGACAGGAATGGAGCGAGGGATTCCAAGCCTCGAGAGGCGGCCGCCCGAACCGCCGCCACCTCATCGGCCTCGCGGGCCAATTCGGCGTCGAGGCTCTGCCCCCTCCCACTCAGAATCCGTCGCCAGGTTTCCTTTCCATCCTCATTCGAGGCGTGGACCCGGAGATACGTTTCACCCTCGGCCATACTCGCTATCAAGAGAGCGATCCAAGACCGCAAGGAAGCGCCCGAGCACTCCAAGAGTTCATACAGGAACGGAAACACTGCGGCGGAAGCCGGGTACACCGTGCCCTGGTGACAGACACTAGAAAAGAGCTCTCCGAAAGCCTCTTGCTGACCAGCCTCGTCACCGAAAGCAAGCATGCGCAAGTGCGCTGGAACGTCTACCGCGCTGCCATAGGCGTGCCGTAGCGCGCCCCAATCGACCTCATCGAGTCCCTCTAACACATCAACCACCCTCGCACGTCGCCACGATAGCATCCGGTTCGGTAACCCGCTTCTCACAAGTCCCAACGCGAGGAAATCGGGACTTCAGTGACAGACGCGCTAACCTCGGGTGACCATGGCAAAGAAGCTCATCCCAGAAGACCAAGCGATCTTTGACCGCAAGGAAGCGGACCGAGAGCGCCAGCGTCAGCTCGTTGCCGAAGGCAGGCTTTGAACCGCGCCAATGCCCTCTCCACTTCGGTCATCCATCTATATCGCGTCGGGAAGACGCGCGGGCTTCCGCCACGCGGATGAAGCGTTCCAATCGATGAGCTTCGACCGCTGGTCGATGCGAACTTGAGCCGCCCGGACGCGCCGCAAGTTCCGTGTAGAATCGCGCCATGTCCGCGGCGACTCAACTCGAGCACGTCTACCGCTACCCGTTCGCCTCCCACGTCGAGCCCGGATGGGGCTTGCACCTCGCAACCAGCGGGAGCGCTGGCGATGAATCGGCAACTCCGTACTTCTTCGAGGGCAAGCTGGAGCATCCCGAGGAGCTCGCGAAGATGCTGCTGCTGCTCTCGGACGTGGTGCGCAGTCGCTTTTATCTACCAGGAGCCATGCGCCAACTCGACCCCGTTGTGACTTGTTCCGACCAGGTGGTGCGCTTCGAGGGCTTTAGCTCTTGTTGTGGGGTGTATGCTCGTGTGGACGCTGCAGACGACTCGTTCGAGCATGGGCTCAAGGGGCGTGGCACCACCAACGTCGACTTCAACTCACCGATGCGCGCGGCGCTCGGTCGGATCCGCGCGGATGAAGAAGTGCGGCTCGCAGTGGGCGCCGATGAGGTGAAGCTCATCCGCGCCGAGGGCAACGCGGTAGAAAAGAAGGTTCAGCTACCTCTACGCTGGCTCAAAGGCTTCATGGAAGTGCAGGCGTACCAGGCGCGACTGCAACACAAGCTGGAGGTCGACGGCCTGACGCTGCGGCGCTTCCTCCGCACACTTCCGAAGAACGGCGGTCCCAAGCGTCGCGTGTTCGTGGTGCCCGCGGGTCGCGAGCTGAGGCTCACGCAGCGTGAATCCAAAGACGGAGTCCCCGTGATGGGAACGGATCGCCTGGGTGTCTTGGCGCCAGTTTTGGCACCCGGTCAACGAGTGAACGTGTGGGTCGACGTAGATACCGGCGTGAGCGGCTGGGAGGTCAGCGGCGCAGGCACCCGCGCGTTAGTGTTGCTGAGCCCAGAGGTCTATCGCGGATTCTCGGGTGAGGGGCAGGCACTGCGCCAACTCGCCGGGAGCAACTGGGAGGGCGCACTCCCAAGCGTCCGCGCCAAGCTGAAATGGCAGTCGGAGCTCGACGCAGCGGCGCTGGCTAAGGAGCTCGACAGGCCAGTCGCTGACGTGGAGGCAGCCCTCGCCGTGCTCGGGAGCCGCGGCCTAGTCGGCTTTGACGCCACGCGCGGCGTCTATTTCCACAGGGAACTCCCATTCGACCTCCACCAAGTCGAAACGCTCCAGCCGCGCCTCAAGGCCGCCCGGGCGCTAGTCAGCGATGGCAAGGTGCGCGTCGACGGAGCACAGCGCGAGGCAGTCGTGGAAGGCAGCGACGTGCAACACCGTGTGCGCCTGCTCGAGGATGGGGACCGCTGTACCTGTCGCTGGTTCGCGAAGCATCAGGGGCAGCGCGGCCCGTGCAAGCACATTCTTGCCGCGCGGATCTTATTCGAGGGCGACACGGACACGGAGCAGCGATGAGTGAGAAGCAAGGAATCGACTGGCTCCGCGCCTACGTAGCCAAAGAGGACCGCGCCTGGGACGCATTCGACAAGCAGGAGGAATACACCTACGACCGTCCGGATCGGATGCTCGCGGAGCGAGCTCGTCGTGGGAAGGGTTGGTCAAAAACTCTCAAGGCGAACGGCCATCTGCTGCCTCAGTTGTTGCCCGAGCTATCACCTGAACGCTTCATCCACTGGATTTCGTACGCAGACCCGCGCCACCTTGGCGCGGCACTGACGACCCTCGACGAACCCCAGCGACGCACGTTCAGCAAGGTGGTGGACAAGGCGCTTCGGGACGGCTTCAGCCGTAAACACGTCGCGCTCGCCGCACACGCCCTGTGCGGCTTTGGCTCGGTGAAGCGCGCAGACCTCTGGGATATCAGCCAAGAGCTGACTGAGGCGCTGTACCAGGTGCTATCAACGCGCAAGCCGGAGTGGCTGCAGAAATGGGTAAGCCACACGCTGGAAGGGGACGAGCCCCAGTTCGGCGTGGTGCACCGGTTGGTCGAAGCTGGGCTCTGCCCGAAGCCCACGACGGAGAGCTACTACGCGGCGCTGATTCAATCCGACGCGGGAAGACTTGGAGAAGCGGGCACGCTCTACGGTCTGTTGCGAGACGACCCGACACTGGTGGACGACGCCTTGAAGGCGTTCGAACTCGATCCAGCGGGCGGTGTGCTGTTCGACCCTTACGACTGGCAAGGAGACGGAAGGGCAGACCTGGACACCTGGATGGGTGCACTCACGCGCTTGATGCAGGAGCGCCACCTGGACCGCGAGCGGCTCTTGAGCGCTGCGCTCGGCACGCTCCGCGCCCGGATCCAGCTTCGCGGCACTGCATTCTACGTGAAGCTACTCGAACAGTGCTCCCTCACCCCCGAAGAAACCCAAGCACACGAAGCCGATTTCATTGACTTGTTGGCGCACCCAGTGAGCTCGGTCGTAAAACACGCGCTCAGCATCTTATCCGCGCGGATTAAGTCAGGACATGGCGACGAGAGCTACGTCCGCGGCCTCCCATCGGTGTTCGAAGCCGAGGCCAAAGGCAACGCGCTGAGCGCGATTCGCCTGCTGCACGCCTTGGGAAAGAAGCAGCTCAACCTGCGTCCCAGCATCGCTATTGCCGCTGCCCACGGGCTCCAACACGCCAGCGCCGACGTCCAAGAGAAGGCGCTGGACCTCGTCGAGGCGTTTCGCGGTTCAGCGCCGGAGCCACTGGAAACCCTACGTCAGTATGCCGACCTAGTCGCCGCCACGAATCGGGCGCGACTGGCAGCGCTGCTGGGCGAGGTCGAAGGCGCAACGACACCCAAAGACAACTCAGAGCTGAGTCCGCTGCTGACGGAGGCGCGCTCGCTGCCAAGAGACCTCTCGGAGTTCGTGCAGCTTCCCCGTCTGATCGCGGCGTGTGAAGCGGGCTCCCCACCTGCTGCCTTTCAACCATCCTCGCGCGCCCCACGGCTGAGCGACGACTCAATCGTTCAGCCGATCGCAAGCTTCGATGAGCTGGTCGACTGCCTGCTTGCCGCGCTGGAGGAGCGTGAAGACGCGATGCTCATCGAGCGTTGCCTGGACGGGATCAGTCGCTTCGCTCATGAGCGTCCGCCGGATATCGGCGTACGCACCTCTGCTTTACTCCAAGCTGCGTCGACGCTCGAGAGCTTTAGCGCGCTGGTAGTGGAGCTGGCCAACCTGATCATCGCGTGGCTCAACCGCCAACCCAAGCCCCGGGCTCGAGCATCCGTCGAGGACTGGTTTCGCACGTTCTTTGCTGTGCGCACCACGGAGATCGCCCAACGCGCGAAGGACTGTATCCCCGCGGTGACATTGAGCCTTCCAACGCATTCCCAAGGCTGGATCGCAGCGAGCGTGCTGGTCGAACGGCTGCGCGCGACGCATCAAGCGGGCGTGAAGTTCCAGCAGGCGGACTTCGTGCAGGCTTTGCTACGTCTCGCCCCTGACGGTCGAGCTGCAGCACTCCAGGCCGCCCAGGATCTCCCGGGTGAGATGGGCCAAGCGCTGCGCTATGCACTGGGCGGTGAGCTCCACGCGGTAGGGCCACACCCTCACTTCTGGGCGGCCGCGGCACGTGCTCGCTACGTCGCGGCCGAAGCGCCCGAGCTGCGCCAGACTCCCGCCGCGATCGGGCCGTACGCCGCCGAGAGCGTGAGCTACGAATGGCGCGTGAAGAAGCTGGAGGTGCGCTGGGCATCCAAGGACGAACACCGCTTCAAGCTCGAAATGAAACCGGAGCCGACGGTGCAACCTGGCAGTGAGTACTTCCCGGCTACGATGACACTAAAAGACGCGCTCAGAGCGCACGACCTCATCGAGGCACTTCCTCTCGATGCCAGGCTTCACGCGATGGCCTGGCCTTCACTGCCAGATGCCGCTTTCTGGCGCGGGGCGCACGCCATCACTGACCGCCTATTCCGCCCCGCGTCGACGCTGACGCCCACCGCACCCTATCTCGAGCCGCTCTTCGATCCCGACGTGGCATTTAACGAACCGGCGCGCGTCTGCCTGGTGCTCGCGCTAGTCGCCCAGGACGCGGATGCCCGAACGACAGGCGCCGATGTGCTCTCCACGCTGATGGAGGACGGGCGCTCCGACGGCACCGAAGCCGCGGAAACGCTCGTGCGCATGCATCGAGCCGGGACCACTATCCGCCTCGGAAGGTTGACTGAGAGCCTCAATCGCGTTTACGTCGCTGGCCCGGCACAACACTATGCCTGCTCACGTTTCCTCGAGGCAGTGCTCATGGGCCTTGGCGCACCGCTCCCCAAGGACGCACACCATGTGGTCGAGCTGCTCGCGGAGCTCAACACCGGCCTCCGTCGTCCCTGCCCGACGGCGCTCCGAAGCGTGCTCGAATCGATCAAGGGCAGCGGCAAAGCTGCGAAAGCGGCGAAGCGCATCCTCACTCAAGCTGGCGAGCCGGGGCTACCCGCAGATGTCGCCGCTGTGTTGCTCCGTAGCCGCATCGAGCGAGTGCGTCGCTGGGGGGCGCGAAACAGCTAACCTAGGCGCTCGCGAACCGCTTTCAACGCCGCCTCAACACCCAACCGCGGACTACTGAGCAGCTCAACGTCAGCGCGCTCGAAACACTCCGCCGCTTGGGCCATCGAGGCCTGGGCCAGCACGACGACGTCCCCGGCATAAGCGTGCTCGGTGATCTGCCGTGCGATAGTGCGTGCGTACCCCGAGAGATCGCCAGCTTCAAACAGCTGCCAGGCACCTGTGCACAGCAGCTGCGCGAACTCGGGCTCCGCGCCACGCTCCTGGGCAACTTGAACGAGTAGCTCGAGCGTCGGTTCGAAGGTGCTCTCCAGAGCAGCCGCAACGAGGACCCGGCGGCCACTCGCGACCGCCTGCTCCGCCATCGGCCGATCGATGCGCAGCACGGCGCACTCCGCAGAAGCAGCCGCTTCCGCTATGCCCCCGATGCTCGAACAGGTGCACACGATGAAGCGCGCGCCGTCGCTAGCGAGCGAATGGATCCTCGCGGTTACAGACTGCGCGACATCAGCGTGCCTCACCCCCAAACTCCGCGCTTGCTGCAAAAGCTCCGGGTGCACGGCGTGGCGCGCCGGCTCCCTCGCTCCCAGCTCACGCAGGACTGCGTTGAACGTCGCAACGTGCACTTCCGCTGTGTGCAGAAATGTCAGCTCGGGGTCACTAGGCATGCTCGAACTCCGCCCAACCTTGTAAACTCCCCTGCCGGCCCCAGCAGTCTTTTTCGGGGGTGAGGGAGCGAAGCGTGGCTGAGGACGAGTGGAACGACGAACTTCGCAACGAACTCTTGGAGTCGGTATGTGGTTACATGCTCGGCGAAGTGCGACTCGGCAAGCGGGACGATGAGGAAATTGTCTTCATCGCGGTGGACCGACTCGCCGACGAAATCCCTGAGGAGGAAGTGCCACTATTCGAGGCCCACGCCATCAAGCAGCTGCCCCTTGTGCGTCAGCGGCACGAGGCGGAGCAATCGGATTGGCCCGAGGAAACCGACTGCGACCGACTGGACGAGGTGCAGGACGAGTTACAAGAGGACGGCATTGTATTCTGGCAAGCATCGCCATGTTGC
The DNA here is from genome assembly GCA_020633205.1 of Polyangiaceae bacterium. NCBI lineage: Bacteria > Pseudomonadati > Myxococcota > Polyangiales > Polyangiaceae > Polyangiaceae bacterium. The sequence continues at coordinate 798,036 of JACKEB010000013.1, read as the reverse complement.
AACACGTGCTCTCAATCGGAGCTACCCGATCGCCTCCGCGAGATCGACGAGGACGACCCGGGCTTCGCCAAAGAGTGTCGAGGCTACGCGTTCTTCCACGACCAGAGCTTGCCCGACGAACTCTTGGAGAATAGCCAGCTCTTGGTCTACCTGTCCTACGGCTGGTTCCCTGACAAGGACGATGTTAGCGAGACCGAGTACGCGAAGCAGGCGCTCGCGATCGGCGAAGAGGTGTGCGACGCCCTCGAGTCCGCCGGTTTCCGCGTGGATTGGACGGGCGACCTGAGCAAGAAAATTGGACTCCACATCAACTGGCAGCGCCGGACTCAGCTCAGCTGATGGCGCTCACGGCTAGCGCCAGCCAGTCATCACACATTCTCGGTCGTTAGGATACAAATGGTGTCAATTCAGAGTTCTCACGACTCCGAGCGAGTCGTGGTTATCAGTCAAGGACTCGCCGAGTACGGCCAGCGTGAAATCGCCTTCGCGGTCAAGCTCCGTCCCAGCGAGGCAGTTGAGGCGGTCACGGCGGAGCTGCATCAACTGCTCGACGCGGTCGAGTCACTCGCCGCGCAGGGAAAACTCGTGGAGGCCGGAGGCTTTTCGGAGTTCGGGCGCCCAGGCTTCTTGAACTCCAGCATCCAAGGCCTCGTGTATGCCAGCGCTCAAGGCCTGGCCCCAGAGTTCCCCAACGACGCGCTTCTGGGAGTTTTCCTGCACAGCGCGGAAGTCCAGGTCGCGAAGTCGACGTGTGCGCTACGCCTGCTCTCGAGGCTCGGTCAGGCCTCGAGTCACTTCCCATTCCCGCCCACGACAGATCGAGATCGACCTGGCGTGGCAGTTGAGGGCGACGAAGAGTCCTTGTTGGCGATGGTCGCCAAGCTCAGTTTGAACGGTGCGTGCCTGTCGATGTCTCAAGGGTCCGTGCGCTTGCGTTGCAACGCCTCCGCGCGGCAGCAGCTTGCGCGCGCTTTTGTCGATCTACCGCCAGATGCCGCGTTCGCGTTGGTCACCGAACCGGACCCGGAAGCGGACGGACGCCTCGTCTGGTACCCTGGACAGACTGCTCCCGCGGCCATCACTCCGCCCAACGGCTCCGGCCAGCGGCTGACGGGGTGCATGCTCCTCGTAGCGCGCGGCGCGACGGAGGACACCGTGAGGTTGCAAGAGGATGGCTTCGCCTTGGTGGTCCGAGACGCGACTTGGGCGCAACTGTCCAACGCGCTGGTCAGTGGGTCGACGTGGCACCTGCCGAGCGCCGGAAACTCCCTCGACCTCCGAGTGGAGCCCTTGGATGAACTCGACGGACGCGTCATTCACTAGAGCCCGCGGTTCAACAGGACGCTGGGTTTGGCGTCTGGGTTCGGCGCCTTTTGGCTGCCGCTTCCCAAGCGCGCTCCATCTCCCGCGTGTATTCTCCCGGCGTGCCGCGACCGGTTGATGCTGACTCCGCCGCTACTTTTGATCGCATCGTCCGAGCGGCGCTCGAGGTGCTGGAAGAGACCGTACCGCGCAGCTCGATGTCGATGCGCCAGGTTGCTGAGCGCGCAGGCGTCAGCGTCGGGACGCTGAACTACTACTTCGAAACGAAGGAGCGCCTGCTCGAGGCGTGCCTCGACGGCTACTACCAGGACCTCGCAACGACCGCGCAGCGCCTGCTCTCGGGTTTGGCCAACGGTCCCGTTCCCGCGGGTGAGCCAGCCATTCGCAGCGCCGTCGCCGACATGTACCGCTTCATCACGCGGCACCGGGCGCTGATCGAGCTGCGGTTGGTGACCAACGCCATGCGTGGCGAGCTCGCTCCGGAGCGTCAGCACGAGTTCATGGGCACGGTGATCCAGCAAGCGGCAGACGTCTTGAGTCCCCACGTGGAAATCGATCGCGACGAGCTGCGGCTGACGATCCAGCTCTTGGCGACGAGCATCATCCGCATGGCGTTGCTCAGCCCGTCGGAGCGCGCGGCACTGACGGGCAGGGACGACGACTCAGCGATCGCTGAGTTCGTGGAACGCGCCGCGGTTCGCTTGGTGCGCCCCAAGGCCGCAGCTCGCTAATATCAAGGCCGATCAGCGACCGATTCAGGTCGCCAGCGCGCGACTCCCGTCCGTTATCATGAGGGAATGACTCGGAGGGAAAGGCCGCGCCACGGCGCACGGCTCGCGTTGCTCGTGGGCCTCAGCGCCGCGGTAGCCGGAGCCTGTGGCTCCGACGGCTCGGGCAATGGCGGTGGCGCCGACGGCGGGACCTCAAACGGAGGCAGCTCCAACGGCGGCAGCGCTGCAGGCGGCAACGGCGGTCGCATCGACGGCGGCACTCCCGGCGATGCATCCACGAGCGATGGCAGTGTAGTCAACCCCATTCCAGGCGACGGCGAGTGCGCTTGGTCGCCGGGAGAGCGCCCCAGCGCGGCGCTGCCTCCGCAGCACACGAACCAATACGTGATCGAGCTCGACCGCTGGCAGATCTCGAACGCAGCGCAAGAGCCTATCGATACCCGGAATCACATCAACGAAGCCATCCGCTGGGCCAAGGACAACGGTTACGACAAGGTCGTACTTCCGCAGGGCAATTATCTGGTTGGCGAAGCGACCAACGACGCCTACGCCGCGGGGATCGAGCTCGAAGGAGACATGACGTTCGAGCTCGCCGACGGCGCTGTATTGCAGATGGCGCCCAACGACCGCTGGAACTACTGCGTGATCAGCGTCAATGGCAACAGCAACGTCACGATCCGTGGAGGAGAGATCCTCGGAGACCGCGATCAGCATGACTACGGGAACCCGGATGGCACGGGTCACGATGAGGGTCATGGGATCTGCGTGTGGACGTCCGTCGATCGCGTGCTGATCGAGAACATCGAACTCCATGAACTCACTGGAGACGGCGTGCTGATTGTGGGAGCCAAAGCAACCGATAGCGAAGCCGAGAAGCCAACCACCAACGTCACCATCCGCAACAGCGAGATCCATCACAATCGGCGTCAGGGCGTGTCCATCGTCGGGGGTCACAACATCGTGATCGAGGACAACCACATCCACCACATTCAGGGCACGTCACCTCAGTTCGGGATCGACATCGAAGGCGCTGGACGCAAAGACCAGGACATTCACATCGCGCGCAACGTGTTCGACCACAACGCGGGCGGCGACTTCGTCACCTCGACGGGACACAACGTCTGGTTCGAGGAGAACACCCTGACTCAGTGTCAGACCGATGCAGCGGGCACCTTCGACGCTTCCCTCCCCTGCGAGCTCGAGGAGCAGGTCGACGGCCCAATTATCCTATGGAAAGAGACGGACAACGTCATCTTGAACAACCGCATTCGCATGTCCATCCGCACGGTGAACGGCTTCTGGGGGATCTTGGGCTACGTCAGCGGCAACGCGCGGACGCCGACTCGCGACAACCCAATTGGCAACTATATCGCGGGCAATACGCTCTACGACGCGGGGATCCACATGGCCCACAACATGCGCTACTTCGTGTCCAACAACACGATCCACAACGGCCTGATGCTTGGCTACAACCTGGCCTGTACTCGCCTGGAAGACAATCGCATCAACCGCACGGCGTCGGAGAACTACAAGCTCCGCAATGTCGCGGGTGTCGCCACGAAGAACATCCTCAATCGCAGCGAGGGCGCAGTCCCCGCGGAAGATCGCGTGTTGTATTTCCCAATGGCGGATGACGCTCCCTACCGCAACTCTTCACCGGTGTTTTGGTGATGCGCTATCCCCTCATACTCGGCACGCTTGCGTTGGTCGGCGTTGGCGTCACTTGGATGCTGCGTCCAACGACTCCCATCTCGCCCCTCACCCCCGAACCCACTCGGGTCGGCGAAGGCACGTGCCCCGCGGGCGACGTCGACTCGGGTCTTGGCCCGGACATGGTGCGTCTGCCCGAAGGCTTCTGCATCGACAAGACGGAAGTCACGCGCGGGCAATACAAAGCGTGGCTCGACTCCAACCCGAGCGCCTCGGGTCAGCCAACGTCCTGCTCCGGGAACACCGATTTCACCCCGAGCTGCGGCTGGAAGCCTGGATCCGATCAGGAGCTACCGGTGGTGTGCGTCGACTGGTGTGACGCGCGCGCCTTCTGCGAAGCGGCCGGCAAGCGGCTCTGCGGCAAGGTCGGTGACGGCGGCCCGTACCCCTTCGAGAGCTACGACGATGCGGCGACCAGCGAGTGGTTCGCCGCCTGCACTTCCGGAGGGAAATACGACTACACCTACGGCAGCACCTTGGACACCTCCGTGTGTCGCGACGCCGACGCGGATGACTACACCGAGTGGGGCCTCTCGGACGTCGGTAGCTTTGCCGCGTGCCACTCCCCCGACGCGGCCTATTCCAAGGTGTTTGATCTCAGCGGGCACGTGGCGGAGTGGGATCAAGGCTGTCAAAGCGACGATGCGGAAGCGCCTTGTCGCATCCGCGGCGGCAGCTTCCAACACCACGCCCAAGGGTTGCGCTGCGACATGGGGCGCGCCCTCGAGTGGCCTCGCACCCGCCAGGTAGAGGCCGTGGGCTTCCGCTGCTGCGCGGATTGAGGCCGTTGTTCGAGCGTTTGCGTCGCAGGTCAGTGCCGCGTGGGCGACGCCTGGCGCTGAAACCGATACGCTGAGTCCAGCGCTTCTGCGCGCTCGTAGCCGAGCGCGGCCTGTGCCTCGGGGAAAAGCTTCGTCTCCTCTTGGCGGATGTGGTGCTCCAGGAGCTGAAGTAGTGTCGCGGCAAACGTCTGCCACTCGGCGTCTTCATAGGAACACACGTCGAGGCGTTCGATCACCGTGTCGAGATCGTTTACCAGCGCGTCGTGATCGTCAGCCAAGGCGCGGGTCTCTGGCTGCTGACGGAGCAGCGGATAGAGCAACGTCATCTCGCCCTCCTCGTGAGCGTGCAGGGTGCTCCGCAGCTTCGGCCAGATCTCGGCACGAACTTTGGGATCATGCGTATTCGCAACGTGCTTGAGCAGTGAATGCGCCTCACCATGCTCCTCGGTGAGGGTCTTGAAGATCCCCTTGAAGCCCTTCAAGTCAGACTTCACTGCCTTGACCTTCTGCGCGCCCTTGGACGCGATTTCCGCGATTCGGTGTTCCATGCTTCCTCCTGCTTCGAACCTCACAGTGCAACCGGCGTACCCGTTCGGTTCCTCGGTCTTTCCCGCGAGTCGTGTGAGGGGGGAGGCCACACTTGATGCAGATTGACTCGCAACGCTCCGCCGCGGAAACGCCCTACGCACTTGGCTTGGTCGTTAGCGCCGCGTCGAAGGATCCACGCCCAGCTCTGCGTCCATTGAAGCGTCCGGCTGCCCTGCGTCCGGCAAGATAGCGGGCGCTACGTAGGGTAAGTCTCCGCTCGGTTTGGCGGTGGGGACGGCGCTTGGCTCACCGGGCTTCGCTGACTCCGGCGTGGCGCACGCGAACACGCTCAGCGGAACCGCCACGAGCACTAACTTGAGATCGAGTGTCATGAGTCGACACGCAGCAACCCGTATGCCACGCGCAGAAGCGCCCCGACAGCAGCGCTCACTGAGCACTCTCAGGATGCACGACGCCACGCTGACCGCAAAAACGGCTCTGAACCCACACGCGAGCGAATGACGGGTGACCGCAGCCCATAACCCAGGCAGATGTTCCCGATGTCCGGTAGGTCAAGCACGCACTCCAGCCAAACCTCGGGGAAGCTCCGCAACGTCGGCGCCGTCGCGGTGGTGCTGTTCCTCAGTCTGCTGGCCTGCAAAGAGAACGCCGCCGAGGAAGAAGAAGAAGACGCGCCGACGACCGCCGACTGCACGACCCCAGCGAAGCTCAGCTGCTTGGTCGCCGACACCTGCCACATCTTCTTCAGCAGCAATTCCGCGCAGCAAATCGCGACCGACTGCCAGAAGCTCGGCGGCACGACCATCTCCGGTGCGTGCACGGACAACTTCACGCAGTGCTGCATCAATCAGCAAAGCTCCTACGGCGAACCCGAAGCCATCTGCATCAACGACTCGAACCCCTCCGCAGGCGATTTCCGCCAAGCCTGCCGTGCCCAATCCGGCTCGACGTATTGCTCCGCAGAGTGAAGGTGACGCGCGCCGCTTCCCCTCAACGGTACTCATCGATCGACGTGCTCTCTCTTTTTGAGTTCGCGCTTCAGGGCAGCGTAGGCGTCCACCCAGCGCGGGTCGTCTTTGAAGTAGACGCGTTCGGCATCCCGTTTCCCGATGTCGGTCTCGTCCCAGTCAGAGCTGCTCAGGCTCTCCTGCAGCGACAATAGGTTATCTCTGTAGGCGAGCAGACGTTCGGTGCCGAGGGTCGCCAGCCGCGCCGACGAGAGCAACCGCGCGGATCGAGTCTTCACCGCCGCAAGTCTATTTGCGGCCCCTAAACGCGCAACCACGATCGCGCGTGGTTCGCAGCGTCAGCGTGGTGGAGTCCGGCGCCTCACGCTGAACCCTCACCCCCAAACCAAGCCGAATCGCGGGCTCGTGTCTCACCTGCGATGCGAGATGAAGCACGCTGGTGGCTCAAAGCGGTGTTTGCGCTGCCGGCAGCTTGTGCACTCGGCTTTGTGCTGAAGTATCCGGTGATGTTGCAACTCGGAGGCCCCCGCTTCGAGGAGGTCAAGCGCAGTCAGCAGCTCGGCCCGTTCGTCCGCGCACGCTTCGCGGCAGCTGGAGCGTGTCCTTCATGGGAAGAGGTCGACGCGGAGTTCAGACGGCTCACCGGGAAAGAGCTCTGCGAAGCCAATGAGGCGGAATGGGATCGACCCTGCGTGCTGTACCTCGTGTCCCAAACGGTCCCCGCGGACTGCGACTTGGTTCACCGAGTCGGCTTCGATGATCGCTTCCACTACTTCGCGTTACGCGATGAGTGGTTCCCCGAAGGGAGCGGTAAGCTCCGGCGCGCAGGGTTCCGTCCCGCGGTCAGCGCGCAAAGCGAGCACTGAACTCAGCGAGCGGCATCGCCTTGGCGAAGAGGTAACCTTGGGCAATCTCACAGCCCAGTGACTGCACCGCGCGGCGTTGTTCCTCGGTCTCCACGCCTTCCGCAACGACCTCATGCCCGAAGCTCCGCGCCATGGCGATGGCTGAGGCCGCGATGCTTCCTCGTGCGTTGCCCATCGTGAGTGTGCTCACGAACTCGCGATCGATCTTGATCGTGTCGATTGGTAGCTGCTGAACGTACCTGAGGGATGAGTACCCGGTCCCGAAGTCATCCAACGCCAGGCGGTAGCCCGCGTCCCGTAGGCGCCCCAGCTCATCGCGCACGACATCCGGTCGACTCACCATCTGACTCTCGGTCACCTCAAACTCAAGCAGCGCTGGCGGCAGATCCGACTCGCGCGCCTGCGCTAGCAGGCGTTCGGCAAAGCCGGGTTGCTGGATCTCGGACATGGACAGATTGACCGCAATCGCGACGTTGGGCGCGCCTGCGCCTGCGCGGCGACGCCAGTCTCCCAGCTTGCGCAGCGAAGCCAGGGTTAGTTCGGCCGCTAGCCCACTCGACTCGGCGATTGGGATGAACTTCCCCGGAGAAATATCCTTTCCGTTCACCTGCCAGCGCGCGAGTGCCTCGGCGCCGCACAGCCTTCCGTCCTTCAGGTAGACCTTGGGTTGGAGGTGCACCTCCACGCCGACTCCCCGCGAGAGGTCGTCGCGCAGGCGAGCACGCAGCTGCGTGCGCTCGCTGACCGCTTCCGAGATGCGTGGAGAATACCGGAGGATCCCACCGCGTGCCTCGGACCTCGCAGCCAAACGCGCGGTCGTGGCTCGTTGCATCAGCTGGTCTGCCGGCGTCTCCTCGTCGATTGCCACGACGGAGCATGTGGTCTGCAATGCGAGTGAATCGTCTCGTACTTGCACCGGCCGCTTGGCGAGACGCTGTACATCCTCCGAATCTAGTTCCGCACGGTTAGCAAGCAGATAGAGACTGTGATCGCTCGAGCGCGTCACGGACAACGCACCCGGCACTTCTTCTAAGCGCTCGGCTAGGGCGCTGAGAACCTCGTTCGCATAGTCAACGCCGAACGTGGCGGCCAAGTCCTCGAGCTCGTCGACCTCGATCGTGAGCAGGTCAATGCGGCACGGCTCCGTTGCTTCGAACACGCGAGTGAGGGCCAGTCGAAGCGCGTTTCGGTTTCCGATGCCGAGCTCGAGATCTTCGAACGCAAGGGCGTCGAGACGATGCAGCAGCTCCACGTTGTGCAGCAAGGCCGAGATATTGCTCGCGAAGAGCTGCAAGAGCCCAAGGTTCTCTGACGACACTTCACCGGGTACCTCCAAACATACGAAAAACTCCCGCTGCTCCCGCCGACAGCAAAAGCGCATGGCGAGCATTCCTCCGTGATGCACGACTTCACCAACGCCGACTCGATCGCGCATCTCCGCAACGGCGCGGTTCGCGATTCGAGATAGCAACTTGCGGTTCACGTCTCTGTAGCGGCCGATTCCACTGATGACGAAGCACTCCCCTGTGGCTTCGGCCTCGCAGTCGCTCGGGCCCACGCACACGACGCCGCTCGGACTCACCCCAAGCACCGCGGCGATGCGCGTCAAGATCCCCGAGGAAAGCAATGAGAGGTTCTCTTGCGACCAGAGCTCGGCCACGCTCTCCACGATGACCTTGAGGCCCCGGCGGTTCTCGTCCAGGCGACGCAGCTCACGATAGCTGCGGATCGCGGTCGTCAAGCAGCACAGCATGCGTTCTCGGTCGAGCTCTGACTTGGTTCGATAGTCGTCGATGTCGCACTCGCGCACGACCCGCAACGGTGGCGCATCACCGGGTTGCCCGGTTCTCAGAATGATTCGCGTCAGCCCACGCTGCCGCTCACGCATCCAGCGCACGAGCTGCAGCCCAGCGTCTTTCGTTTCCATGACGACATCGACCATCGCCACCGCGATGTCGTCGTACATGGTGATCAGATCCATCGCCTCCTTCGTTGAGCGCGCGTGGAGCAGGCGAATGGAGCGACCAAAGACCTCGAAGCGTCGCAGCGCGAAGCGCGAAGCCTGATGGACCTCCTCATCATCGTCCACGATCATCACGTACCAGTAGCTGTCTCCCTCCAGGTCGAACTCCGGCTCAGAAGAACGATCGTCCGACAGCCAATCGAGGCTGCCACTGCTCATGCAGGCCAAGTCGGTGGTGATTTCAGGCTGCTCTGGGGGACTCATTGAACTTCTCCATGCGATGCTGGTTGTTTGCTGTGCTGACCGCTGGCGCGACGATTGGGAGCGCCACGCGGAACGTCGTCCCAGTTTCTTCCCCCGAGGAAACACCAATGGTTCCGCCGAGGAGGGTTGTGACCAGGTTATGAACGATGGCGAGTCCGAGACCGCTTCCGCCCTGCGCGAGCCGGGTCGTGAAGAAGGGTTCGAACACCCGACTCTGCGACTCGCACGGGATCCCCGCCCCATCGTCGCTCACCGTGATTTCGACCAAGTTCCCCGCGATGCGTTTGCTCATCACGCGGACCACGCCGTGCTGGTCCTCGCGAAAGCCGTGCAAGCGCGCGTTCTCGATCAGGTTCATTAGCACTTGGCCAAGCGGCCCCGGATAGCTGTCGAGCGTGGCATCGATCCCATAGTCCGCCCGGAGCTCTACCGCGGTGCCCTTGAACTTGGGACGTAGGGCTTCGACGATGTCGTCCACGCAGTCATGGAGCGAGAACTGCCGGCGCTGCTCCCCAGCTTGGTCGACGGCAACCCGCTTGAAGTGGAAGACCAGCTCGCTCGCGCGTCTCAAGCTCCGGAGTTGCAGCTTCGTCCCCTCCTGCATATCCGTCAGGAATTCGTTCAGTTCTCCCCGGCTCACCTGCCCGCGCGCTATTCGCTCCTCGAAGTCGCGGACGAAGTCTCTCAGGGAACTGGAGACGGCGAGTGCGTTGCCGATTGGGGTGTTCAACTCATGGGCGACGCCCGCGACAATGCCACCCAAAGCCGCCATTTTTTCCGCGCGGTACATCTGCGCTACGGCGCGCTCCTCGGACGCGACCGCCGCCCCGTGCGCCGCAACTTTTCGGCTCCAGAGCCAGCTCGCCAAGCCCAGCAGCACGAGCACTCCGACGAACAACGCGGTCGAACGCGCGGAGAACAGTGGAGCGCGCTCGAAGTCGATCAGCAGCTTGAAGCCGCTATCGGAGGCCGCCCGTGAAGCGCCTACACTCATCGGGATGGATCGCAGAACGTAGTCCTTGCGGCCGTGGATTTGCTCCCCAGAAGCCCGCGCTTCCGCCCAGCGCCAGACTTCTGGCTGCTGCTGGGGCAGCACCGGTAGTACGCCGAACGCACCCATGAATGCGGTCCCAGGCGCGCAACCGCTCAGACAATCTCCACGCTCGCTATACAGGGCCGCGTGATTTCCGGGCGGAGCCGCGCTAACCAGGCTGAGCAGCCCCTCTGCGTCGAAGTTCACCACCACGAGTCCAAGCAGCAAACCGTTTGCCTCATGGATGGGCATCAACGCGCGGAACGTGGGTCGCCACGGGACTTCAACGAAGCCATGTTCCCGATTCAGCTCGATAGCCGTCAGCCCGAGCTGACCCGGCTTCAAGCGGCGCCCGGCTTCGACGTAGTCGCGCCCGGACTTATCCTGCAACTCGTGGACTGGCGTGGCGATTACTCGGCCTCGCCGCCTCTCTACCCGCAAGCGCTCGTGGCCAGTAGCGCTCAGCAGACGGACCTGGAAGAGCCGCGCGTCCTCTTCGATCAAAACGCCCCAACGCTGCTCGAGCTCGGCACGCAGCTCCGGTGTCTCCTGCTTGGCAAAGCGCCGGAGCCCTCCGTCTCGCGTCAGCGCGCGTACGCTGCTCACCTTTGCCTCGATGCGCTTCTGCATCAGCATCGCGGTGCCGTCGGCAAACGCGCCCGCGACCACACGGCCCCGCTCATCGACGCTCTGCTGATCCAGGTAGGCACCCACGCCAAACACCAGCGTCGCGACCCCAGCAAGCATCGCCCACGTCCGCGCCCAAACGCGCGTCGGTCCATGGGCTTCGAGTTGCGTGATTCCCCCCATCACGCAGTCTCGAACGACCCGCTCGGCAAACCCCTGAAGTCGGCGTCAGCAAAATCCTGACAATTGTGTCGGAAACCACAGAAGTCAGACCTGTCTATTGCAGCTATTTGAGTTACTGGACGTTGTGCCACCGCCGTGAAAGGACGTCGCGATGTCCGAGCGGATCCGCGCTGCCGTCGAGGTCATCCAGCACTGGATGCAGAGCAATGGGGCGCCTCGATTGGCGGAAAACTTGGCGCAAGGGGCGAGCGACGAGCAGCTGCGCGAAGCCGAAGAGGCGTTCGGGGTGGAGCTGCCGCGTGACTTGCGTGCGCTGTGGAAGGTACACAACGGCCAACCCGAAGAGGGCAACGGATTCTTTCCCGGAGGATTCAATTGGCTGTCCACTCGGTCGGCCGTAGCAGAGCAAGAGAACTTGCTATTGCTCATCGGTTTCGAGCGCGAGGCGGACAACCCTCGCAGCGCCACCCGCGCTGAGGTGGAGTCGGACCACTGGCTCCCGTTTGCCGGTCTGGAGTCGGACATGCTCGCCGTACACGGCGAAACTGGGCGCGTTTTCCTCTGCTACCACGACGATTCACCTGAGCTAGTCGCCGCCTCCTTGGAAACCTACCTCACGGGATATGCTGCCCGAGTCGCGGCGAGCGACTACAAGGTCAAGGGCGGCTTGGGCGACTACTACCTCGAAGAGCGTGATCGCGCTGCCGAGCGCATGGCGGAAGAGCGCGCCGAGAAACAACGCCGCTTGGAGGCGATGCCGCCGCTCGAGCGATTTCGCGAGGCACTGCTAGAGAATCACGACGGCCGAGCCGCTGAGGTGATGCGGGCAGCGCTCGACCGAAACGACAGCGCGACCTTCGATGGCTGCGTTGCGCTCCTCTTCAGCGAGCCGCGCAGCCCAGCGCTGATTGCCGGCACGCTACGCACCTGGATGGGCACGCTCGCGCTACCTGCAAGGCACTGGTTTACCATGGCCATCGGTGGCGCCATGCTGGGCAACAACGCCGTGCGCGACATCGCGATATCCAAGGTGCTCAAGGCGCCGGACTTCGATCTCAAAGAGCTCGAGCATCCCAAGGCGGGCACGCCCGACGACCAACGCGCCGCATGGCGCAGCGTCTCGCTCGCGATGTACGCGAAGCTCAAGCGCTAGGTCAGGCTCATCTCCCCGTCAACGCCGCCAACTGCGCGGGGTAGCGCGCTCCTTGGATCTCGATGGCGTCGAGCGCAGCGTGGATGCTGGTCAGATCTTCGGGGGTGAGGGAAACACTGGCCCCACCGAGGTTCTCCTCCAAGCGATGGACCTTGGTCGTGCCGGGGATTGGAACGATGTACGGCTTCTGCGCTAGGAGCCACGCCAGGGCGATCTGCGCGGGCGTCACGCCCTTGCCCGCCGCGATTTCGGACAGCTTGTCCACCAGGCCCTGGTTTGCCCTGCGCGATTCCGCGGAGAAACGCGGAATGATGTTGCGAAAGTCCTTCTCACCGAAGGATGTCTTGTCGTCGATCTTCCCCGTGAGAAAGCCTCTCCCGAGCGGACTGAACGGAACAAAGCCGATGCCTAGCTCGTCCAGCGTGGGAATGATTTGCTCCTCCGGCTCGCGCCACCACATCGAGTACTCGCTCTGCAGCGCCGCCACCGGCTGCACGGCGTGGGCGCGGCGAATCGTTTCGGCTCCAGCCTCGGAAAGACCGAAGTGCTTCACCTTGCCGGCGGCGATCAGCTGCTTGACGGTGCCTGCGACCTCTTCGATGGGCACGTTCGGGTCGGGACGGTGCTGGTAGAAGAGATCGATGCGATCGGTCTTCAGACGCTTGAGGGACGCATCGGCCACTTCTCGGATCCGCTCCGGGCGGCTGTCCACGCCTTCTAGAGCGCGGCCGCCTTTGAACCCGAACTTCGTGGCGACCACGACTTGGTCGCGAAACGGCGCCACCGCTTCACCCACAATCTCCTCGTTGGTGAAGGGACCATAGGCCTCTGCCGTGTCGAAGAAGGTGACCCCTCGCTCGAAGGCCGCGCGGACCATGGCGACCGCGGCCTCGCGCTCGACGCCGTTGCCCAAGCCGAAATTCAGACCCATGCAGCCATAGCCCAGCGCGGAGACTTCCAGTCCGCTCTTTCCTAACGTTCGCTTCTCCATCTTCATTCGCCTCTCTCCGGAGCGCCGGGCGTGCACAGCTCAGTTCTTTGCTCACCATTCAGTTGTGTGCGGCCCGGCTCAGCTCAGCTTGCCACCGAACACGGGCATGTTGCTCGCCTCTCCATAGTCGTCGATGCGAGGCAGATCTCCGAGCACCTTCATGTCCTCATCGGAGATCGTGAAATCAACCTCTGCGTTGTTGCGCATGTGCTTGGGGTTTGCCGTCTTGGGCAACGGCAACAGACCAAGCTGCAAGGTGTAGCGGATGGACAGCTGGGGCACGCTCACTCCGTAGTGCTCCGCCATCGAGGTGACTCGTGCGTTCTTCAGCAGCTCACCGTGGGCGATTGGGGAGTACGCCTCGACGAGCATGCCTTGACCTTGGGAGTACCCGATCAGCTCGTCCGGTGTGTTGCTGATGTGCGCGAGGATCTGGTTCACCATCGGCTTGACCGAGCACGCATCGAAGACGTTCTCGAGATCGACCCGCTCGAAGTTGGAGACGCCTATCGCCCTCAGCTTTCCCGCACGGTACGCCTCCTCGAGAGCGCGCCACGCAGCGCGGTTGCCCTCCAGAAATCGGTCTTCCTCTCCAAACCTCATCCAGGGCTGCGGGCTGTGAATCAGCATCAAGTCGATGCTGTCGAGCCCCAACGTCTTCAATGAGCCGTCGATGGCTTCGACCGCTTTCTCGTAGGACTTCACCTCCGCCGCGAGCTTCGTGGTCACGAAGATCTGCTCGCGCTGAAGCCCGCAGTTTCGCACCCCTTCTCCAACGCCGGCTTCATTTCCATAGGCCTGCGCGGTGTCGATGTGTCGATACCCCAGCGCCACCGCGTCTTGCACGGCCTTTGCAGCGTCGTCGTTCGGGATCATCCAAGTGCCGAGGCCGAGCTTCGGGATCTCGACGCCATTCTCAAGTGTGTATGTCTCTTTCAGAATCATGACTCGCTTCCTTTCAATTATTCCTTGCGGCAATTACCGACAGCGACTCACTCTCCGGCGGCGCCATACTGTTCATCGCTGACCTTCTCCAGCCAGTCGACAGCCTTGCCATCGAGCGCCGAGTGGTCGCGCAGCCGATGAGGCCGACCGCCGCGACGAGGAGCCAGCCCGGCGCCACTCCTCTTCGGTTGCTGGCGACGGCGGCGATGGGCTTCGGTTGACTCATCCCCTCAAGGTAGGGCAACCGAGCTATGCGGTATAGGCCCCCAGTAAGGGATAGGTCTATATCAGGAATGCATTAATCTTCCGGCCCGCCGAGGCTATGCTCGGAGCATGGAACGCGAAGATCTGGGTGATTTGTATGCCTTCATGCTGGTCGCCGCCGAGGGCAGCTTCAGCGGGGCGGCCGCCAAGGCGGGCACCAGCCAATCGTCGCTGAGTCGCACCGTGCGGAACCTCGAGGCGCGCCTCGGGATCCGGCTGCTCAATCGCACGACGCGCCACGTAGCGCCCACGCCAGCGGGCGAGCGGATGCTGAAGACCCTGCGGCCAGCGCTCACGCAGATCGACGATGAGCTCGAAGCAGTGCGCGCACTGGGTGAGGAGCCTTCTGGAACGATCCGCATCACCACCTCACGCCATGCCGCAGAAACGGTGCTGTGGCCTGTGCTGAAAGGCTTCCTCCAGCGCTACCCCAATATCCACGTAGAATTATCTCTCGACTCACGCTTCTCCGACATCGTGACCGAGCGCTTCGATGCCGGGGTGCGCCTGGGTGAAGCGCTGGAGCAGGATATGGTCGCCGTGCGGGTTGGACCCGAGATGCGCCTCTTGGTCGTCGGTTCACCGGAGTACATCGCGCAACACGGCGCGCCGAAGCATCCGAAGGATCTTGCCCAGCATCGCTGCATCAATCTGCGCTTCAACCGGACCGGCGGGCTCTACCCGTGGGAGCTCTCGAAGGGAACCCGCGAGATCAAGGTGCGCGTCGAAGGTCAGCTTACGTGTGACGACATCCATTTCATTCGTCACGCAGCGATCGATGGCGCTGGCCTCGCCTTCCTGATGCTCAACTCCGTGGTGGAGGACATCGAACAAGGCAGACTCGTCAGCGTGCTGGATGACTGGTGCCCCAAGTTCCCGGGCTACTACCTCTACTACCCCAGCCGCCGCCAGCCTTCCGCAGCGTTCAAGCTCCTCGTGGAGGCCCTTCAATCTCGGGGGTGAGGGAGAACCTGAGCACCTCACTCATCACGCTCCAGGTGCCCCTCGAAGTCCGCGCGCCGTTCGTCGGACAAGCGGGACCAGAGTTCTCCTTGAACGTCAGCAGGCTCCACTTCGAGTCCACACAGATCCGTTGTGTAATTCGGTCCGACAAGAACACCGTCCTCATCCATCCCAGGAAGCCAACGAAACAGAAAATCGAACAGCGAGATCGACTCTGGAGTTGCCTCAGGGAAATCTTTCTTCGCCGCGCGCCGTGCGTAGGCCGCGTCCGACCAGAAGAGCAACACGCTGCATTCCTCAAACTCGTTCGACTCACACGTCTCGAAGCCGCTTTCACCACGCAGCGCCCAAACGCGGTCGTACTCGACGACTCGGGTCAGAAAGCGCTCATAGTTCTCGAGCGAGGTCGCTACGTCTTGGAGCGTCACTGCGGTTCGAAGCCTGGTTTGCTCGCAAAGCAGGTCGAGACGGGATTCATCCAACGGGGCGCCGAGCAAGACGCCACTCCCATCGAGTTCGCTGATCGATCCTCTCCCCCAACCCCGCCGTAGAACTGCCGCAGAGTCTTTGGCAGTGCGCAGCCCAACCGCACTTCGGCGGCGTCCAACGCGCTCGGACCAGCGCCAACGGGAGCCGTTCCAAACAGGCCCTCGAGGACTTCAGCGTACAGCCGGAAGTTCATTGGCTCGGCGGCTCCATCAGGCTCTTGCCCCCGGAGGACAAGATCAGCTCGTCGTACTCCGGGCTGTTCATCTCAGGACATTTCCGCACGGCTTTCAAGAACTCCTCGGGCGGTGCGTAGCCGTGGGCGTCGATGTAGTGCACGATCATCGAGGGAGCCTCGTAGATGCGGTTGCCATCGGGTATGTACAGATTCGACCAGCCGAGCCCGGTCAACTTGATACCCTGACACTCGAGTCCACCCGTAAACCCGCAGAACCTGCAGACGTGGAAGCCTCCGGCGACTGCCGGCATCCAGGGGTCAACCGCCAGCTCGCAGAGCCGACGCAGATCGGAAGGATCAACTGCGCCTCGGGTGTACTCGTGTTCCGGCTCCAACCAGCCCACGCTCCTAATCCTCTGCATGTGCTCGTGAGACGACAGGTCGGCCAGGTACATCCCGCGTTTCTATCTCGGAACCGCGGTCACGCCCACCTGCGTGCGTCGCAAGACGCCTCGGTGTGACTAGCTGGCTACGCTGAGCTTCATCGTCACGCGGAAGCCAGACACTTTGCCTTCGTGGATCAGCAGCTGCTGATTCTCGAGCCACGCCTCTTCGATGCCGTGGATTGTGTCCACCGCGCGGCTGATCCCTGCGCGGATCGCGTCCTCGAAGCTGGAGTCGGACTCCCCGGAGATCTCGATACAGTTCAATGCTGCGTTCATGGCACGTCCCTAACGGTCTGAGGTGAGCGTACTTAAGCACTCTCTGTGCCAAACCGACGACGAGCCTGAGAATTCGGGGAACCTTCGGGTTTGCTCTGCGCAGTACGGAGCCTCGGCCCGGCCACTTAAGCTGGGAAGCCTCTCGAACCCCGAAAGGCGCCCCATGTCAGCAGCCGCGCTCCGCGACCAGTTCCCAGCCAACCTCCGCAAACAGTGGGAAATCGATCGCATCCTGATCGAAGAACCGCGGCCTGACGGCTCTGGGACTCGTCTCGCGATCGATCTGCGCGCCGGCTACTCGCCCACTCAGCGCGGCATGGGGTCGGGGTCCCCGTTTCTATCTCGAAAGGTGCCCGTCGAGCAGGCGCTCGTGGCCATGTCGCCGCACCTCGAGGGCGCGACCATCGAGCGCGTCGATCTCTGGGGGGCCAACCTGAACAACGCCGCGCTCGACGCGCTCCTCGACGCCGCTTGGTTCCGCGGGGTACGCATCCTGAACCTCGGAGCTAGCCGACTGACCTCCAAGGCCGTGGCGTCGCTTGCGGCGCATCCGCTGGCCAAGCAACTCGAAGACCTCACCCTGTCCTACAACAAGCTTGGCAATGCCTTCGCCAAGCTCGAGTTCCCGGAGCTGACCTCCCTCGAGCTCGTCTACTGCGGCGTAGATGACAGGGCGCTGATCGCGCTAGGCGACGCCGCGCTCCCGAAGCTCGAGCGACTGATGCTGGAGGGGGCCGCGACGCATGTTTCCCTGGCGACGTTTTCGAGGGCGGCGCACGACGGTAGCCCTCCTCCCCGCGCAGAGTACTCTGCAAAGGCCCTGGAGGACTTTGGTCAGTCACCTCTGGGCAAGCGCCTCACGACATTAGGGCTCGGCTCGCTCACCCTGGGCGTGGAGCAAATGCGCGCGGTCGCCGCTAGCTTTGAAACCCTGAAGACTCTGGACCTCACCGCAGCAAAGCTCAGCGCAGCGGCGGTGAAGGCGCTTGGTGAAGGCCAGGGACTGAACACCCTCCAGCGTCTGGTGCTGACTCGCAGCTTCGCGCCCAACTACGGCATGCGGGCCGACCTCCAGGCGCCCACGCAAGAGACCGCGGACGCCTTGGCGAGTCTCGCTCGGGGCAACTTCGCGAGCAGCCTGAAGGACTTGGTGCTGAACGAAATCGCGGTGGGCCCGCTGGGGCTGAACGCGCTGTGCGGCGCCTCACTCCAGTCCCTGCAGCGACTCGAGGCGCGCAACTGCCAGCTGGGCGATGAAGGCCTCGCGGCGCTGGGGGGTGGAAGCCTCCCGTTGAACGACCTGCTGGTCGACGGAAACAAGGTTACGGAAACCGGAGTCTCCGCCCTCGCGCAGGGACCGCTCGCTGAAAGGCTGCAGCTCCTGGCGCTGACAACGAACCCCATCGGTGACGGCGGCGCCAAGGCGCTTGCAGGGTTCAAGTCGCTCAAGAGGCTGTCCCTGTCACGCTGCGGTCTCACCGACGTGGGGGCACGGGCGCTCGCCGCAGGTCCCGTCCAAGGCCTCGAAGCGTTGTTTCTGGGCGAGAATCTGATCTCCGACTCCGGCGCCAAGGCGATCGTCGACGTAGCCTCTGAGGCGTTGAAGCCACTCGCATTGCAGAAAAACTGCCTCTCCCCCGCTGGAGTGAAGCAGCTGCAAGCTACCCTCGGCGATCGCGCTTTCCTCGGGGATCAAGACCCTTCAAAGCTGCCACCCGCGTGCGTGGACAACCCGGCGCTGGTATTCAAAGCAACCGCCCACCGCACCCAGCCAGCACACACTGCGCCGATCGACGGCCTGCGCAAGCAGCTGCCTGACGGGCAGCTCTCTCGAGACAAAGCCTATCCAGGTTGGATTTTCGCCTTCCCGAAGAGCGAGAACGGCGAGTACCTGGCGCTCGCCTACGACACCGAGCGAGATCTGCTCGTCAGGCCAGACCCTCCGATCGTCAACGGCTTACCGTGTGTGGTGCCTTCACCCGACGGGGAGTGGCTGGCGGTGAAGGCGTTCTGCGACGGCATTTACGCCGTGCGTACCGCAGACGGCACCTCTACTCGGATAGCAGACACGCTATCACATCAACAGGGCGGCGTGGTGTTCTGCGATGGTCGCATCGTCGCGCTGGATGCGGACACGGAAGCCGACGACTGGCAAGGGCGCCTGCAAGTCTTCGGTTTCGAGAACGGTGAGTGGGTGCTCGAGCACTCGGTGACTGGCTTCTTCGAAGTATTCGATGACATCGTCCCCTTGGCGAATCACCGCATGTTCGCCGTGATCGGGGACGCCGGGATGTTCTTCCGCGCGCTGCGCGGCAAGGAGCTGCGCTACCTCGGGCGACTTAACAAGAAGTATCCTCTGTTCGACTTCGAAGGTCAGCCAACGCTGAATCCGACGCATCGCACGACGGCGGTGCTGGGCAACGTGGACGCGCTCTTGGACGAAGCGTTCGCCCAAGGCCGCTCACCGACGAGTATCCATCTCCCCGAAGACGCCTGGGGCTAGCGGCCAAGGGAGCCTGGGGTTGACGCGCGGTGGATGCACAACGCAGCCTCCGCGCCGTGAAGCGGCGAGACTTTCTTGGAACCATCGGTGCGGCACTGAGTGCTCCGCTCGCGGGCTGTGGTCCGTCGACTTCACGCCGCGTCCCGGCTGTTTCCCCTCCCCCCCAAGCGAGCCGGGTGGATGGCTCCTTCGCGGAGCTGTTGATGACGGGGAGTGGCGATCCGAGCTTGCGCCCCAAGCTGCTGGCGCATCCGGCGCTAGCAGCGATCGTGCGTCATCAAAAGCTCTCCGGGAACACAGGCGCGACCCCGGAAGCCGCGCTGGAGGATGTGTTCAAGGGCCTGGAGCGACATCCGCCGACCCGCAGCGTGCTCGACGCCTGGCGGGGGCGCGACACGGAGCTGCTCGCGGCGGCGAACGCGGCGGCGCGCTATTTACCCCAAGGAAATGTATTCAGCGGCGAGGTGTACTTGGTCGCGGGCTACGACATCGGCGTCGCAGCGCCTCCTGACTTGATCCTGAACGTCGCGCACCCTCACTTCGTCGATGACCCGCGGGAGCTTGGCTTCTACGCGACTCACGAAGCGCACCACGTGGGGTTCCTCGCGCTGCGCAGTGCGCCAGCGCTGACGGACCTCAATCAGGCGCCGAAGCTGCGAGCCGTGGTGACCTTCATGACTCAGCTCGAGGGCATGGGGGTGCACGCAGCGTATCCAGCGCGGAGTGAGCAGCATCGCCTCGACGGCGATGACGACTATCAAGTCTACGCCGACCCCGCGCAGGCGAAGGCAGTGACCGAGCGCTACGCGGAGCTGACGACGACGCTGGCGCAAACCGACGGCAGCCTGGAGGACGAGCTGGTTGGCAACGTGCTGAACGCGATGTCTTCGGGGCAGCGCGTTTGGTACCGCTTTGGCGCGCTCGTGTGCTGGCACCTGGAACAGCACAAGGGTCGCCAAGCTCTGATCGCGTCCATCCGCAAGCCAGAGCTCTTCGAAGAAGCCGTTCGCGACCTGCTAAGTAAGGCCTGACCCGGGAAACAGCGCGCCGGGAAGCACGCGTCGCGGCTCCGCGTAGGAGCTAGGCAGACCCTTTGCCAGCGCCGTGCGTATCACCCCAAACCTGAAACCAGCTCGAAGTCGCACGCGGCTCTGAGCGCCGCTCCTCTCCCCCAACAAAAAAGTGATCGGGGGTGTAAGGCCGTGGTTTGTCGCGCGTTCGGCCCACTCTAGACCTTTGCGGGGTAAGGGGGAGCTATGGGTGGCGGGCGAATGCAGCTGAGTTGGCTGGGGATTTTGGGGCTGTTGCTGCTGTGCGCTGGGAGCGCGAGCGGACAGGGCCGGACAGACAAACCGACCCTCGACCCCTCGAGTTGGTCCAAGGGCTTCCGCAAGCTACCCGCCGCGGTGATGACCGATCCCGGAGAGCTGCCGCGGCTCGAAGTCGTGGACAGCGAAAAGACGAAGGCCAAGGCGGAGCAGCAGCGCGCGCAAGTCCCGCTGAAGCACACGCACGTTTCCGCGAAGATCACGGAATTCGTCGCCGAGGTCGAGGTGCGGCAAACCTACGAGAACAGCGCCACGAACCCCATCGAAGTGCTGTACGTGTTTCCCCTGCCGGAGAACAGCGCCGTCAACCACATGCACATGCAGATCGGCGAGCGGGAAATCAACGCGGAAATCAAGAAGCGCGATGAAGCGCGGCGCACCTACGAAAAGGCCAAGAAGCAGGGCCACACCGCGGCCCTCCTCGAGCAGGAGCGGCCGAACGTCTTCACCCAGAGCGTCGCCAACATCCCCCCGAAGTCGAAGATCGAAGTCGTCGTGCGCTATGTGCAAGACCTGAGCTACGACGCCGGCTGGTACGAGTTCGTGTTTCCGATGGTCGTCGGTCCCCGTTACATGCCCGGCGAGGCGCTGAGCGGACCGCAGTCGGGATCCGGTACCCGCGCGGATACGACCCGCGTCCCCGATGCATCACGCATTTCACCGCCCTACGTCGGTCAAGGCACGCGGAGCGGACACGACATCTCGCTGGAAGTCGTCGCCAACGCCGGCCAGCCGCTCACCGACATCGACATTCCAACCCACCAGGTGGTCAAGCAGACGTTGAGCGGCGGCGCGTTGAAGGTCGCGCTGAAGGATCAAGCGAGCGTCCCCAACCGCGACTTCGTCTTCCGCTACCGTGTGGCAGACAACCGTCCCCGCGCCACGCTGTTCACGACGAATGACAGCGGGCCAGGCTACTTCTCGCTGGTGATCCAGCCGCCCGGAGTGGACGTGGACTCCCTGGTGGGCCGTCGTGAGTTGATCTTCGTGGTGGACGTTTCCGGGTCGATGAGCGGCTTGCCTCTGAGCCTGTGCCGCGACGCGATTCACGACGCCCTCGGCGGTCTGCGCCCGATGGACACCTTCAACGTGATCACGTTCGCTTCGGGGACGAAGCGCCTGTTCGAGAGCGCGCGCCCCGTGAACTCCGCCACACTACAACAGGCAGCGAACTTCGTGAGCGATCTGCGCGCCGGTGGTGGCACGGAAATGGCGAAGGCGATCGACGCTGCTCTGGCGCCACGCATGACGCCGGGGCGACACCGTTACGTGTTCTTTCTGACGGATGGCTTCGTCGGGAACGAAGCCGAGCTGATCGAGAAGGGCAAGCGCTTCACTCAAGCCGCGACGAGCAAAGACACCAACGCACGGGTTTTCACGATGGGCGTTGGCTCTTCGCCCAACCGTCACCTGATCGATGGCTTGAGCAAGGCTGGGCGCGGCGTCCCCACCTACGTGAGCTCCCGCGAGGATCCCCTCGGCGCGGTGAATCGCTTCTACCACGTCATCGATCAGGCGATCCTCACGGATCTACACATCAACTGGGGCGGCATGGACCCCCGGCGCGTCACGCCGAACCAAGTGCCCGATCTCTTCGCGAGCCACGCCCTCGCGGTGCATGGCGAATACACGAAGCCACCGAGTAGCCCGCTCAAGATTTCCGCGCGGGCCGGCAAACAAGCCTACGAGATCCAGGTCGTTCAGAAGGACCCCGGGCTCGGCGATCGCTCGAAGCTCGTGCTCGGCTCGATCTGGGCGCGCGGGCAGATCAACGACTTCGAAGAGCTGTTGCGTTCAGGCCAGAGCCGCGGCGAAGCGGAAGCAGGCATCACCAAGCTTGGACTCGAGTTCAACCTGGTCACGCGCTACACGAGCTTCGTCGCCGTCGACAAATCGCGGGTAGTCGAAGGCAAGCCGAACACGCTGATGCAGCCCCTCGATGGCCCTGAAGGGGTCGACCTCGCAAAGGCGGGTGAGACGTCCGCAGGCTACGGCTACGAGTTCCAGGACGATCCCATGAGCAGCCCATCGGCGGGCGGTTCGGACGACGACACGATCCGTTCGGCTCAACTCTATTCAGTCCAATCGCTACGCGGCTGCGGCTGTCAGCTCCCCGGTAGCGGTTCGACCCACTCGGCGTGGGCCTTCGCAGTCGGGCTGATTTTGGCTGGATTGCGGCGCATCCGGAGATTCCCGCGGCGGCGACGCGGAGAGAGGTAGTACGCTCAGTCGTCATGTCGAGAGCGGGCTGCCGAGAGCTTCACGGGTGGGCCGCTCTCGCCTGCACGGCGCTCCTTTGCGCCGCGTGTAGCGCGCGGCCAGCAGCAACACCGAAGGCCCCGGAGGACGACCTCGAGTCCCCGCCGCCAGTAAATGAGAGGCCCCTCGCTGACTCCGAGCAGAGTGAGCTTGACGCGCTCGATCTCGACTTGGTGCAAGCCAACAAGCACCTCGAGGAGCAGCTCAGTCGCAAGCGCACAAACTATTACCGCGCGGATTCTGACGACGAGACCGAACGCGACGGCACCAAGGTGCCTGAGCCCGTCGTGCCAGAAACCGGCAAGAAGCGCCACCCGGAGCGCGCTCAAGGCGGGGGTGGAGGCACCGCGACCACGCCAGGCACCTCACCCCCCGAAGCCAAGGACAAGGACGCCGAGGATCGCCCTGTGGGTCTGCGCGGCTCGCCGTGCGATCTCGCTTGCCGCGCCTTGCACTCGATGGAGCGCAGCGCCGAACGCATCTGTGCCCTCGCGGGTGAGAGCTCCGAGCGCTGTCAAAAAGCCAAGCGCATGGTGCAACAAGCCACACAGCGCGTGCGCGACGCAGGCTGTGGCTGCACCGAGGGCAAGCAGGAGCTGATGAGCCAGCGTGCCCTCAGCCTCGAGGCGCGCGGGGCAGTCTGTAGTCGCTGAGGCAACCTTGTCGCGGCGAACAACGCAGTTCGCTGCGCCGACCTCTACTGAGACCGCTCGAAAATCCCAGCTGCACGGGGCGCTGCGGGCGCCTACTCAATGCGGCACGGCTTTCGCTACTTGGACGCGCAGGAGAAAGCCATGCGATCAGGAGTCTATCGAAAGCAGCCACGCCGCGCCCTCACCCCCATCGCCTCACCCATCAACGGCCGAGTACTTGGAGAAGGTCGCGACGACCACTGCTTCATCGAGAAGGTCAGCGTCGGAGGCGCCTTCGTGCGCGCCCAGCACGTGCCAGAGTACGGCGAAGTGGTGACCCTGCGCTTCGGCTCTGGGGCTGAAGCCTTCCAGGTCAGCGGCTGGGTGCGCTGGATCGAGCACAACGGGTTCGGCCTCCAGTTCGGCGTGACTGGCGCACGTGAGACGGCGCGTCTCGCGCAGCTTGTGCTCGCGGCCTAAGCGCATCGTCACGTTTCCGCGGGGCGATATCGCCCTTGACCCACAAACCGGACGGCTGACCCTGCACAATATGACATCGGTCCCTTGACGACATCGACTCACGGCTGCATCCCTCGGCCCACATCAGAAGGACGGGGGGGTCCGACGTGAGGAGTAAGCCATGCGATCAGGAGTCTATCGAAAGCAGCGACGCCACACCCTTACCCCCATCGCCTCGCCCATCGATGGTCGAGTGCTGGGAGACGGTCGCGACGACCACTGCTTCATCGAGAGGGTTAGCGTTGGAGGCGCCTTCGTGCTCGCCCAGCACATTCCAGAATACGGCGAGGTCGTAACCCTGCGCTTTGGCTCGGGGGCGCAAGCCTTCCAAGTCAGCGGCTGGGTGCGCTGGGTGGAGCACAACGGCTTTGGCGTGCAGTTCGGCGCGACAGGAGCGCGTGAAACCGCTCGCCTTGCCCAAATCCTGCTGGCCGCATGGGCGTTCCAGCACATTTCCGCCGGGCATTTACGCCTGGCGACGGTTCCCTAGCGTCGCAGGACCGCCCCTCAGCACCTCGGCGCCGGGCTTGGGGGTGAGGCTGCCGAAGTGCTCCCGGGAAGCGGCGCTGGCTCGAGCAGCACATGCAGCCGGTCGTCTAGCTCAGCGGCCGAGCGTGCGCTTCCAGCGCTGCACCATGGCGCGCGGCAGAGCGAGGAGCTCCCCCGGATCCGACGCGCCTCACCCCCGAACCTGGTCTGCGAACTCAAAGAGGCTAATCAGTAGACGAAGCCAGAATCGCCGTCGTCCAGTCTCGCTTGCGATCTTCGATCGTCCAGCAGAAGGTTCCCCACCACTCTCGACCGGCGTCGAAGAAGTTCGACCAGTCGGTAGACCACTCGTGGATCGTGAGGTGAGCCGTCTCGCGCAGATCCGGCAGGTCGAGCACCTCTGAGCAGAAGCGGTGCACGAAGTCGCGCATCCAGGCGCGGTCGAGATCGGGGTAGCCCGGAGTGCCGAGACGCGCGCTGAGTCCCTTACGCAGCCCGTAGGGAGGATCGAGTAGCGCACGCGCAAGTCCTCCCCCCGCCCTCACACTGAGGCCGCGCTCGGAGTAGGCGTACATGTCGATGCGATCCGCCTCGACATCGTATCCGCTACCCCACAGCTCCTGAAACGTAATCGGCGTCGGGACTGGTGGGCACTTTTCCTCGAGGATCTCGATACGGAAGACGTGCTCCGGGATCCGACCGTTCAGGCTCGCCAGGCGCGCGTCGTACCGTGCGGCCAGGTGCCGCATTGCCTCGAGGAGTAGCTGCTGGGTCGGCGTACCATACGGAAACCGCACGACTTCGAGTACAGCGCCCAGCGCGCGAAATGGCTCATAGGCCTCGACGTTTTGTGCCATCGAGGCCTGAGCCTACTCGGTTTCTAGCTACGCGGCGACGCTCAGGGGCAGCCGCCCTTGCCCTTCCAGTAGCTGCTCCGGCAAATCGCGTAGTAGCCAAGGTTCTCCGCGGTGCGCACCGCCGTGCCCGGATGCTTCTGTGCGCGCGTGAGCGCGTCGCTTACCCCGTACTTGTTGCGAACTTCACCGCCGAGAACGGCACCCGCGATGTGAGCCCCTTCATGAACAAAGGTCTGCACCTTGTCTGCTCGGTCGCTTCGCTCTTCCTTCCACTCCGAGCCCAGCGTAATCTTGTAACTCCCCGGGGAAGCATGACCGTAGTACGACTTGCTCCAATTGCACTTCACGTCGAGCTTCGAGCTCTGCAAGATGGTGGTGACCTTCGCCATACGGCTCTTCACGTTGTTGAAGCGCGTCTTGCTGTAGCTGCCAAACCAGCGCTTTTCGTCGCCGCTGTTCCAGGCCGCCTTGCGGCTGGCTTCGGACATCGAGTTCAGGCTGTTTAGCC
Organism: Polyangiaceae bacterium; assembly: GCA_020633205.1. Lineage (NCBI taxonomy): Bacteria > Pseudomonadati > Myxococcota > Polyangiales > Polyangiaceae > Polyangiaceae bacterium. Next base: position 772,240 of record JACKEB010000013.1, on the reverse strand, counting down.
GCGCGGAAGCAGAGCTCGCGAACTTACCCCCGTTACTGAGCCAGCTGGGCACGTTGTATCCACTGCAGCTGCTGTCCACGACGGGCCCCGCCGCGGCGAAGGCGTCGTCAGTGACCCCGCTCTCGATTTGGGTCACGGGCTCGGCGTGACTCGAGGCGGAGAGCAACAGGGCGACGGAAGCGATAGCGAATGAGAGTTTCATGGGACTGCCTTTCAGGTGGTTGCCCCTCCTTCAGCAAGCCCGGTGCCACCCGCAAATACGCTGAATTTCCCAGAGTTTTTGGGGGTGAGGGAACCTCCAGGTGACGCTGAGAGGAGCCGTAACCGCACCTCGAAGTGACAGTGGGTGCTCCGCAGCGCACTTCACGTGTAACGTTCGGTCACTTCCCGAGGTCAAACCCCGAAATGGTCTTCACCTGTTCTCAGCTGGCGCGCTCTTGGGGTGACATCCAAGACGGTCAGGCGTCCGCGTACACGCGGCGCGCGGCGGACTTCCACCTCGCGATTTGCGCCCGCTGCCGTCGCTACGTGGCGCAACTCGAGCGCCTGCAAGGAACATTGAAGAGCCTGAAGCCAGACGTGGATACACCCTCGGAGGAAAGCCTGGAACACGCGCTCGGCGCGCTCATGGAAGCGCCTGCCGACGTCCCGGATCCATCCGAAGGGTGAGCATGCACCCAGAAGATCGCGTCCTCGTCGAACAACTGGTCGCGCGCGATGCGAGCGCATTCCGTGAACTAGTCACTGAGCTTCATATGCGCCTCGTGCGCGTCGTACGGCGTATCGTCAGTGATGAATCCGCAGCCGAAGATGTGGTGCAAGAGACGTGGCGGCGCGTCGTGGCGAGCATCCACACCTTCGACGGGCGGAGTCGCCTTTCCACGTGGATCACGGGCATCGCGATCAACCGCGCCCGCACCCGACGCGCCGCGGACAAACGTCGCGTCGAGCTGGAGCAAGAGGCTCACGGCGCTCTAGACGACGGCTTCTTGCTCGGTCAGTGGCGCGAACCGCCTGGTCACTGGGGTCAGGGCGATCCCGAAGATTCGCTGCGAGAGAAGCAACTGCTCGAGCTCGTCGAGACTTGCCTCGAAGAGCTGCCCGAGCGGCAACGCATGGTTCTGGTGTTACGCGACATCGAAGGCTTCGACGGCCCGACGGCCGCTCAGATGCTCGACCTCAGCGAAGAGAACCAACGGGTGCTGCTGCATCGCGGCCGAGCAAGGCTGCGCACCGCGGTAGACCGGAGGCTAAAGGCAGCTGAAAAGGCCGAAAAAGCGCCTCGTTCGTAGCTTCCCCTCCCCCCCAAACAAAAACCTCCACGCCGCGTGTAACGCTAGGCCCCCGCCTTGGGTCTGATGAGCAAACTCGCCGGGCCACGCGCCCGCTCAGCGACCTCAGGAGCGAACATGATTGCAGTTGGAGACAAGGCCCCCGATTTCGACCTCAGCGCTGGCGACGGCAAGACCGTCAAGCTCTCGGACTTCGCGGGCAAGAAGTCGGTCGTGCTGTTCTTCTACCCCAAGGACGGCACGCCGGGTTGCACCGCTGAGGCGTGCAGCTTCCGCGATGCGTACGACGTCTTCGCCGAAGCGGGCGCCGAAGTCGTTGGCATCAGCGCCGACTCCGCCGAGAGCCACACGAGCTTCAGCGCCAAGCACAACTTGCCCATGACGTTGCTCAGCGACCCCGACGGTGCCGCGCGGAAGAGCTACGGCATCCGCTCGACCTTGGGTATCATGCCCGGACGCGCGACGTTTGTCATCGACAAGCAAGGCGTCGTGCGCCACGCCTTTTCCTCGCAGCTGCGAGTGGGCAAGCACGTCAACGACGCCTTGGAAGTCGTGAAGTCGCTGAGCTGAGAGCGACTCTCAGCCGGCCTTGATCGGTGCACAAGCGATCGGCTTGCCGGCGTCCCCGCTCTTACCCGTCCCCTTGTCGTCGGCTTCGTGCAAGACGATCGCCTTGCCGATGAAGCTATTCGGATCCTTGGGGTTTAGGTTCGCGTTGGGGATCGTGATCTTCAGCTTGCCCTTGCCGTCCTCTGCGATGGTGATGTTGCCGAGGTCACCCAGATGATGTTCGCTGGCTGTGGGTAGCCCGTGCGCCTCGCCCTTCGGCGCGAAGTGGCTGCCCATGCTCATGCCCGCGATGTCGCTGCAGTTGTCCGCTTGGTGGATGTGCAGCCCCTTCTTGCCGACCGGAGCGCCGGAGATCTCCACCTCGATTTCCACCGAACCGCTCTTGGTCTCGTGGAGCTCCGCCTCGCCAGCGACTTTCATGTTCGGAACCGACGCGAACTCGGCCTCCGCTTCGCGGTCGCCAGCTTCTTCATCGGCTTCTTTCGCCTCTTGCGCCTTTGCTTCGTCAGACTTCGGCGCCGCGTGGTTCATCTCTGCCTTGGTCGAAGCGCGGTCTTCAGGCGTCGTCTCGGCGCCGTTGGTGCGCTCGGGTTCAGCAGGCACCTGAGTCGGCGTGGGGTCTGGCTTGTCACACGCGACGAGCCCGAGCACCGCCGCCAACGTCAGGTAATTCAGCTTCAATTTCATGAGTTCCTTCTCCGTGTCCAACGGTTGAGCTAGGCGAAGGAGCAACCCACATGCCAGCCGACGAAGCGGCGAAAACCCCTGCGAAACGACACCGCCAGGGCAATTCTCCCGTGGCTTCGAGCAACGGATCCGCAAACGAACCACGTGGGGCTATCGCAATTTCGCCCGATCGAGTCGAAAGCCAGCCTCTGGTGCGACGGCATCACCGCCCTAACATCAACTGATGTCTCACCAGATGTTCGACCAAGCCGCGGCCGATGCCTACGACGAGCGCTTCAAGAAGCTGGCCGTGTTCCGGGACGCGCTGCAGCTCGTCACACGCCTGGCATTGACGGAGCTTCCGGAGCAGGCCCACGTCTTGATCGTGGGGGCCGGTACAGGCCTCGAGCTGTTGTACCTTGCCAAGGCGTTCCCGAGCTGGCACTTCACTGCGGTTGAACCGTCGGAGCCGATGCTGAATCACTGCAAGGCGCGCTGCGAAGCCGCCGGCATCGGCTCGCGTTGTTCGTTTCACCACGGAACCACTGGCACCCTGGAAGACCAAGGACCATTCGATGGCGCTACGGCGCTCCTGGTTTCCCAGTTTCTGGTCGACCCCGAAGCGCGCACCGGGTTCTTTCGGGAGATTGCTCAGCGCCTGAAGCCCGGCGCACCGCTCGTGTCTGCGGACCTTTCGCACCCACCAGGCGACGAACTCACGGAGCTGTGGCGCCGCGCCTGGATCTACAACGACACCACGGCTGAAAACGTGGAGCGCATGCTGCAGTCCATTGGACAGCACGTTGCCGTGGCGCCCCCAGAGGTCGTAGAGGCGCACCTGACCGCCGCTGGCTTCAGCGCGCCCACGCGCTGCTTTCAAACGCTGTGGATCCACGGCTGGATGTCGCGCGCCTAGGCGCTCAAACTTTCACTGCTCGAGGTGTAATCGCCGAAGAGGCGCTGCGTCTTGGTGGGCATGACGACGCAATCTGACCCCCAGCTCGACCGTTTCATTCGCTCGGCGTATGCCGCACCCCGACTCGACCGCGCCCAAGAGGCGGCGCTATTCGCCCAGTGGCGCGCCCACGACGATCAGTCCGCGCTCGACGAGCTGCTAGCCGCTCATCTCCGCTATGTGGTCGCCATCGCGCTGAAGTACCGGCGCTACGGGGTGCCGCTCTCCGAGCTCGTGGCCGAAGGCAACCTCGGCCTCGTGCACGCGACCCACAAGTTCAGCACGGAGCACGGCACGCGCCTGATCACCTACGCGAGCCACTGGATCCGCGCCTTCATGCTGAACCACGTGACGCGCAACTGGTCCATCGTGCGCTCCGGCAACGGTGCCTTGAACACCAAGCTCTTCTTCAAGCTACGTCGCGAACGCGCCAAGTTGGTCGCCCTGCTGGGGGATGGAGACGCGGTGGACGTCGCGCTGGCGGCGCGACTGCAGATGGATCCGACACTGGTCCAGACCATGCTCGGGCAGCTGCTGCAGCGCGATGTTTCGCTGGACGCGCCGCTCTTCGCCGAAGAGGACGCCACCCGCTTGGACGGTCTCGCGTCCCCTGACGCATCCGCAGAGGGTCAGCTAATGAGTTACCAAACCGGCGCACTGCAACGGGAAGTGGTGCATGAGGCGCTTGGCTGCCTCGACCCACGAGAGCGGCTGGTTGTCGAAGAACGACTGATGGCTTCTCCGGAGGACGAGCTGTCTCTGGCGGACTTGGCGAGGCACTTCGGTGTGAGTCGAGAGCGCGCCCGTCAGTTGGAGGCGCGAGCCAAAATCAAGCTTCGAACCCGCATCGAGACGCTCATGCGCGAGCGCGCCGCATTGGATTGGCCCCTGGCTCAAGCCGCTTAGTGCCTTGTTGATTGTTCACGCCTCCCGGACGCGAATTTCTGTTCAGCGAGCTGTAATCACTGCACGGGTCGCGCGTCCTTGAGGTCATGACACCAGAACTGCATCGCGCCGAACCACGCTTGCTCCTAACATCAGCTGGAGAGAGTTCTCTCGAACTCGAGAACAGGAGCCACAGCTTGGGCGAAGACGCCGATTTCAGCCTACCCCTGAACGAAGAAGTGCGTCGCACGCTGGTCGAAAACCACCAGGTCTTCCTGGCCTTCTTACAGCGGCGCGTCGGGCGACGCGAAGTGGCCGAGGACATCCTCCAGGAAGCGTTCGCGCGCAGCATCCAGCGCGCCGACAGCATCCGAGATGCTGAAGCGATCGTGCCTTGGTTCTATCGGGTGCTGAAGAACGCGGCCATCGACCACTTTCGGCGCATGAAAACCCGTGACCGCGCCTTCAGCGCATTCGCCGAGGAACTCGCGCGTACGGACGTTCCGGACCAGGAGCTGATCGACGAGGTGTGCGGCTGCGTGGGCCGCCTAGTGGAGACGCTCAAGCCCGAGTACGCCGACGCGCTTCGGGGTCTCGAACTCCAGGGACTATCGATCACGGAGTTCGCAGAAGCGCGAGGCATCACGAAGAGCAACGCGGCGGTGCGCGCCTTCCGCGCCCGTGAGGCGCTGCGTCGCCAGCTGGAGCGATCCTGCGGCACCTGCGCCGAACACGGGTGCTTCCATTGCACCTGTGACGTCAAAGCGGGCTGCCACTAGATCCTTATCCGCACGGTAGCGTTGCTTAGCCCACTTCGAGCTAAGGAGGCTTAACTCTGATGGCGCACGGCGCAGTGTGCTGCTACTTGCGCCGTTTCCGGACCGCTCGCGTCTCAGACTCCACCGCGGCAGGCATCGCCTCGCGCATGGACTCCACGAACAGCTTGAGGCGCGCCGGGTAGAACGCGGCGTAGGGATAGATCACGCTCACCGGCAGCGCCGGTGGCTCCCAGTCAGGGAGTAGCTCCACTAGCTCCCCGCTGTCGAGATGGGGCTGGACCATCCACGTGGAAATCAATAGGGCTCCCAAGCCAGCGATGGCCGCGTTCGTCAGCGCGTGGAAGCTGTTGGAGGTGAGGCGCGGCTGGATCGGGACGTCGACCTTCTCACCGCGCTTCGTGTGACACATGCTTACCTGCCGGTGGTAGAAGCCGTTGGCGCCGAGCCATGCCAAGCGGCTCAGATCACTCGGCTGCTTGGGCATACGCCGCTCGGATAGCAACTTGGGTGACGCAACCACGGTCCTCGGCACCTCAGCCAAGCGAATGGCGACCATGGACGGGTCCGTGACTTCGCCGACGAAGATCGCGCAGTCGATCCCCTGGGAAACGAAGTCGCCGCTCGGCTGCTTGAGCAGCCAGTCGATGGTCACGTCGGGGTGCCGCCGCATGAACTGCGCCAGCGGGCCAATCAGCTGCTTCTGCCCAAACACGTGAGGCACCACGACGCGCAGCGAGCCGCTGACGGGTGCCCCCGCCCGGCGCAAATCCCACTCGAACGCGTCCCACCCTTCGAGCAGCTCCTTCGCGCGCTCGAAGCAGCGCTCGCCGTCTTCGGTGAGGCGCATGCTGTGGGTCGAACGAGAAATCAACTGCGAGTCGAGTACCCGCTCGAGCTGCTGCAGCCGCCGGGAGATGGTCGGTTGCGTCGTTCCAAGCTGCGCGGCGGCGGCGCTGAGGCTACCTGCCTGGACGATGCGCACGAAGGTCTCCAGCAACTCCAGGCGATCGACCTGTGTCGGAGCTTGGGCTCTGCGGGCTTTGGTCATACGCGGAACGTATGACGGATGTTCGGTCCACACCACTACTGGGTGCCGCCTCCGCGCTTCAGACTCCCCCCCAATGCCCCACGTCAAGACCCTGGACTCCGCCGAACAGCTCGCGGCCCTCACCGACGCTCAGACGCCAAAGGCGCCTACCGAGACGGTGGCGGCGCGCCTGACGTTGCTGCTCGCGCTGTCCGTGGGCCTGACCGCCGCGACGCTCTACTACGCGCAGCCCATCCTGGGCGTGCTCGCCGCTGAGCTCGGCGCGTCGGAGCGCACCATCGGCCTGGTGCCGACGGCCACGCTGCTTGGCTACGCGTTGGGCATCCTGTTTTTAGCTCCCCTTGGGGATCGCTACGATCGGCGTCGGATCATCCTGTTCAAGGCGGTTGGTTCGGTGGTCGCGTTGCTGGGTGCCGCGGTGGCCCCCGACGTCCACACCCTGATCGGAGCGAGCCTGGCCATTGGCATCACCGCGAGCATGACCCAAGACATCGTGCCAGCGGCAGCCACGGTTGCACCCGAGCACGACCGCGGTCGCATCGTCGGCATCGTGATGACGGGCCTGTTGCTGGGCATCCTGATGTCCCGCGTACTGAGCGGTATCGTCGCCGAGCACTTCGGCTGGCGCGCGGTGTTCTTCGCGGCAGCCGGGACGATCGCGGTAGCCGCGCTCGCACTCGCTCAGGGGCTACCCCGCTTCGCGCCCACGACGAGCATGCCCTACGGCACGCTGCTCAAGTCGTTGGTGGAGTTGTGGCGTCGCCACCCAGCGCTGCGGCGCGCGGCGCTCGCCCAGGGACTCCTGGCCTCGGCGTTCGCCGCCTTCTGGTCGACGCTCGCCGTCATGCTCCACGGCGAGCCGTTTCACTACGGAAGCGCGGCCGCGGGTGCGTTCGGCCTGGCGGGCGCCGCAGGTGCTGCCATCGCGCCAATCTCTGGGCGCTTCGCCGATCGTCGCGGCCCGCAGTTCGTCACGCGCGTCGGCACGTTGGTCACGGTGCTCTCCTTCGTGGTGATGGGCCTCGCGACGTTCCTCTCCCCCCAAACCCACTTGGGCCTCTTGATCCTCGCCACCGTTGGCTTCGACCTCGGGGTGCAAGGCACGCTGATCGCGCACCAAACCATCGTCTATTCGCTCGAGCCTGCCGCGCGGAGCCGTATCAACGCCGTCTTCGTGGTCACCATGTTCGCGGCCATGTCCGTCGGCGCGGCGGTCGGCGCGATGCTGCTCGCCGCGTGGGGCTGGCTCGCCGTAGTCGCCTACGCCGCGGTCGTGTCGCTCGCGGCGTTCGGTCTGCGCCTCAAGGCGAAGTGAGGTTAGCTGGCGCAGCGCAGCCGAGCTTCGAGCTCGTTCACCGTTCGTGAACAAAGTACCAACGATGAACATCTACATAATTTCAATATCTTATGCGTCCTTGTTCGATTTCAGCCAGCGTTCAGGCATCATGAACAAGTGAAAACAACGTCCCTGGTCGACGCTGCGGTCGCCGCCTTCCAAGCATCGACTGGTCTGGTCGCACGGCGACTAGGCCCAGCGAATGCCCCCGCAGTGGAGGTGGTTGCGCCCGAGGGCGCCCGGCGTTTCGCCGTCCGTGCTCGGCCTCATGTGCATCGGACAGGCGTGAGCCACGCAGCTGCACTCGAGCGGGATGCCACCCGCAGCCTCCTAGTCACCGAGCAACTCAGTTCTCAGCTTGCCGAACTCTGCCGGGATCACGATCAACCTTTCATCGATACCGCGGGGAACGCGTACCTGAACGAACCGGGGCTATTCGTGTACGTCAACCGGTCCGGGACTGCACGGAAAGACAAGACGAAGTCGAGCCCAACAGCGAGTCGCGCTTTTCGAGAACACGGGCTCCGAATCATCTACAGCTGCGTGGTCATCCCGGGGCTGCTTCAATCCACCTACCGTGAGATCGCTCGGGCGTCGGGTGCGGCACTCGGCACCGTATCAGGCACGCTCTCCGACCTCAAGACGCATGGTTTCCTTGCGGATTTAAAAGGCCGACGACACTGGACAGACCGACAAAGACTAATGCAAGCGTGGATGGTCAACTACCCACTCGCGCTGCGCCCCAAACTGAACCCGCGTCGATTCCGCGCGAATACGCCGAACTGGATGGCAAGCGCTGACCCTTTGCCGCCTGGACTCCAATGGGGAGGGGAGATGGCCGCGTCGAAGCTCGAGGCTGAGCTAGTTCCCATCACTGCGACCGTCTATGCGCGCAGCTCCGTGGCCCAGTTTGCACGCACAGCGCGCCTTGTTGCCGACCCAGATGGCCCCATCGAGGTGTTGGACACCTTTTGGGAGGCAACCGAACAAGACACCGACATCGTCTCACCGCTCTTGGTTTGCGCGGACCTGCTCTACTACGGGGATCCGCGTACTGTTGCCGCGGCCCGCATGCTCCACGAGAGGTACCTTGCTTGAGCTGCGACAGGCGCTAGCGGCAGATTGGGTGCGTCTACTGGCACAGCTAGACGCAACGCTGCGACAGCTTGACATCCCCTATTTCCTCGTCTCAGCCGAGGGGCTTACAATCTTGAAGTTTGTCGCATGGGCAGACAACGGAATCGCCCGAGATGGGCGCGACGCGCAGGATCTGCTGACTATCTTGCGCAACTACCGGGAGCTGCTTGGGCTGGATGCGTTGTACGACCAACACTTCCCCATACTGGAAGCCTATGGACTGGAAGACCAACGTGCAGCGGCTCACGTCCTCGGCGTCAAGGTGGCGCAAAGCGGGGGTCAACAGGTACGCGCCCTCATCACCAAGCAGCTTGAGTTGGGTCACCGGGATCGACTCGTCAGCAACGTGGGCAACACCTGATCAACCTGGACTCCGTCGAGGATCTGCTCGCAGCATTCGAAGCAGGTCTGATCGCCGGCACTTAACCACTGCAATCCCACTCTTGATGCCCGAATCCAGTGGCGACCACTGCGACAGCATTTCCACCACTTAGCTGCCCCGCTCGATGCTCGAGTTGCCGAGGCGCACCGACAGGATCCCCAGCTCCGATAGCAGCCGCTGCAGGCGATAGCCCAGGCTGTGGTCGTCGAAATCGAGCACAAGCCGCAGCGCGTCGGGCAAGCGCTCGAAGAGCCCTTCGAACTCCTCGATTTTGGGGTGAGGTCCTACGTCTGTCCGACTCAACTCTTCTCCGGTTGCCGTACGGAACGTGCAACGCAAGCCTGACTCGATGCGCGTCACCTCCAGGCGATGTTCTGGCGTCAGCGCGCGCAGCGCCAGCTCCAGGTAGCGAAGCGCATCGGCGTTGGCTTCCGGCTGTGCTTTCCGTGCGAGCACGGCAGCCTTGAGATCTTCCGCAGTGAACAGCTGGGTCAAGAGCTGGCGCGCTTGCTCTGGGTGGCGATCCCAACCGTTCAGGCTCTCGAGCACATGACTCCTCACGGCATCTGAGTCGCAGAGCGTCAGGTATTGATCGATGGTGAATGCGTTGCGCAAGCGCCCCACCCAAGCGCTACGTCGATCGATCGGCAGCGACTCCAAGACTTCCCTCGCCCAGGCCTTGTCCGCGCTGTAGAGCGTGGCAAACAGCGAGCTGTCCAACGCGGAGTCGAGCGCCTTGCCGCGCGCCTTCGCGAGCGCAAACAGAGGCCGTGCGAGGAGCTCCGAGCGCGCTGCTTCCGGCGGGTGCGCTTCGCGGGCGAGCTCCAGGAGTCGAGCCTCGAGTGCTTCGGCGTTCTGCTCAACGTATTCAAGTAGTGGGCCCCACTGGGCGAACGGAAGGCAACCGCCAAGTCCCGAGGGACTTGGGTAGGCGCCGCTCAAGAGATCCCAGCAAAGCTCCAAGAGGCCTGCTGGGTCGCGCTGTTCGAGCAGAGCCTGGAGCACCGCTCGCCGTTCCTCTGCTGTAAACCCCTTGTCCGCAAGCCCATGCAGCGCGCGCCAGGTGACGTCCGTCGTGCCGTCTGGCAGGGTGAGCGGCGCCTCCAGCGGCCCTGATTTATCCGCGAGGAATCGCTCCAGCACCGGCAGCTCGAACCAAGGCAGTGCGCGCAGCGGCAGCGGCAAGCCGGCCCGCGCCGTTTCCAGCAATAGCTCACGCTGGTCTCTTCCAAGTTCGTGAGCCAGGGCCGGCTGCTCACGCTCGCAGAACTCAGGAAAGACGAGCGGCGCGCACACCCCCGCGAGCGCCCGCAGCACGGCATCCACGAGCACGGCGCGCTCATCGGGCGCCGTGTAGGGCTGGCCAGGCACCGGAAACTCGTGCACCCATGGTCGCTCTCCCCGCCGCAATCGGGTCCGCAGGGCTCGCTCCAAGGTGCGCTGATCGGCCCGCATGGCGAGCGCTCCAACAGCCAGGGCCGCCAGGCCCCCTTCATCGCCCCACGGAAACGACTCTACGATTTCGTTCGAGAGCGCGGCTTCGAACAAGACCTCAGTGAGCTCTTCGCGCGGCGGTTGGTCCAGCCAGACGGCGCCGACTGCTGCTGCACCCCTAACAAGCAGTGAGGGATCGTCCGTCAACTCCAAGAGCGGCTTCCACACGCCGTGGCGACCGCAACACAAGGCCAAGGAAGCCTTCGCCACCTCGCTGGTCTCCGATTCGAGCGCTTCTGGCAGAACTCTCAGCGCTCCCTCGCGGCAACCCGGCAACCCAGCCACTAGGTACGCCGCGCTAGCGCGCACATCTGCATCGGAGTGAGCGAGGAGCCGCAAGTACACGTCGCCTCCAGCCGCGACGGCTTCAACCGTCGCAGCGCCCTCCGGATAGTCAGCAGACGGCGGGGCGCTACGAAACACCAGCGGATCGAAGCCCTGAACGGTGTCCACCAAGTGCCCCATGCTGAGCCGCGCGAGGAACTCCAGCACCTGCGGGAGCGGCGCATCCGGCGCACCCTCCAGCATCCGAATCAAGTACCCCACGGCAACGGGCGTCGCGTCGAAGCAGCCGCCTTGATGAAAGATCCCAGCGTCGAGCGCCGCGAGCCCTTCATCCCAGTCGTCGCCCCCGCTCGCCACAAGCCGCAGCTGATCCGGCACATCAACCGCGGGACCGTACGCGTCCTCCAGCTCCTCCCAGTCGATGTCATCCAGCCCGTCGTCCCACATGGCCCCTCAGGGTAGCGCAGCCGCGTTGCTGGAGCGGCGTTTTGAGTGCTCGCAAGAGCCAGCTCAAGTACGCTCCGCCAATGCCTGAAGCGCGCCCCGTTCGCATCGCCAATTGTTCCGGCTTCTTTGGAGACCGACTGAGCGCCTTGAAGGAGGTCGTCAGCGGCGGGCCGGTGGACGTGGTGACCGGCGACTACCTCGCAGAGGTCACGATGTCGATCCTCGGCAAGCATCGCGCTCGAGACCCAGAGAAGGGCTATGTGCCGACCTTCGCGCTGCAGCTCAAGCCGGTGTTTGGCGTGGTGCTCGAGCGCGAAATCAAGTTGGTAGTCAACGCGGGCGGGTTGAATCCCCACGGTCTCACGAGTGCGCTGCGACAGCTGGGCGCCGCGATGAGCCTCTCACCCCAGGTCGCCACCCTAACCGGCGACGATCTGCGGGAACGGCTCCCGAGCCTGCGGGCGAGCAACGCCGACTTCCCTCACTTCGAGTCTGGCGATTCGCTCCCCACCGCTGAAGGCTTCGTCCACACCGCGAACGCCTACTTGGGCGCCTGGGGGATCGTGCAGGCGCTAGCAGCCGGCGCGGACATCGTCGTTTGCCCGCGCGTCACGGATGCTTCGTTGGTCGTTGGCGCGGCAGCTTGGTGGCACGGCTGGCAACGCGACGAGTGGGACAAGCTCGCGGGCGCGGTCGCTGCGGGTCACGTGATCGAGTGCGGCGCGCAGGCGACCGGCGGCAACTACTCCTCTTTCCGCGAGGTAGCCGACCTCTCGCGACCAGGCTTTCCCATTGCCGAGATCGCCGAAGATGGCAGCAGCGTGATCACGAAGCACCCGGGAACCGCTGGTGAGGTGAGCGTAGGCACCGTCACCGCCCAGCTCGTCTACGAAGTCGGTGGGCCACGCTACCTGAACCCCGACGTCACGACTCGCATCGACAGCATCGAACTCGAGCAGCTCGACACCGACCGCGTGGCGCTGCGCGGCGTGCTCGGCGAGCCGCCGCCCGACACCACGAAGGTGGCGATCACCTGCAAGGGTCAGTTCCGAAACGAGATGACGTTCGCTCTAGTTGGCCTTGACGTCGACGCGAAGCAAGCGCTGTTCGAGCAAGCGACCCGGGCCGCTTTCAAAGGCAGGCCGGTCGAGCTCGTGTTTCAGCGCCTCGGCGCGCCAATCCTCCCGGAAACGGATAGCGCTTCTATCAATCAGGACCAGGCCACACAGTTCTTGCGGGTGATCGCCACCAGCGATGACGAAGCACAGGTCTCCCGCCCGTTCGGCGCGGCGCTCATCGAGCTCGCGCTCTCCAGCTATCCAGGGCTCTTCGCCATGGCTTTGCCCGGCGCCGCCAGCGAAGCCACGGGGTACTGGCCCACGGTGGTACGGCAAAGCGATCTGGAAGTGCGCCTCACCCACCCCGACGATCGCGTCGAGGAAGTATCGCTTCCGCCGCAAATGCTCCCGGCGTCTCAGCTCGATCAGGGGGTGAGGTTGCCCTCCAACGCGCCTGAGCACGCCGTGTCAGTTCCCGGAGGCAAAGCCGTGCGCGCGCCACTCGGCTCCGTCGTCGATGCGCGCTCAGGCGACAAGGGCGGCGACGCCAACGTCGGGCTCTGGACCCGCAACGCGGAAGCCTACGCCTGGCTACTCCAGCACCTCAGCGTCGACCGCCTGAAGGAGCTGCTCCCCGAAGCGAAAGAGCTGAAAGTCGAGCGCTACGAGTTTCCGAAGCTCCACGCGGTGAACTTCGTGATCCGTGGCCTGCTCCAAGGCGGTGCCGTCGCGACCCTGCGTTTCGATCGCCAGGCCAAGGCGCTGGGCGAGTTTCTGCGCTCCCGTAGCGTGGACGTGCCGGAATCGTTGGTCCGCTAAAATCGCAAGCCGCCGGGACGGCCAGCGTGTTCAACATTCGAGCGGCCGGTTAAGCTTCAGCCCATGGGGATCTTGGGAACGCGCTGGGAAGGCGACTACCAGGGACACGCGATCGTCGTGGACCGGAACGAGTGGACCAAGGGCTTTCGCTTGACCTGGGACGGCGAAGAAATCGCTCGCCGAACCTGGTCGCTGATCGGCCTTGGAGAACTCCACGCCTCGGTGCAGCTCAACGGCGAAGCCAAGGAGGTTCGCGTCGCGCTCGAATGGGATGGCGTCGGGAACCTGGACGGGAGCTGTCAGGTCAGCGTCGATGGCAATGCCGTCGCGCTCAAGCAAGTGAAGTAGTGGTCCGCCGATACCGATCTGCAGCTGCGGTGCTCGCTTGTGAGGAACTCACGCCCAACGTGGAGTTCTTCGAAGAACTCGGGTTCCGCCTGGATATGATTTCTCCGGCAGACGACCCGACCGTCGCCGAGCTGTCCGGTTTCGGAGCGCGCATCCGCCTAGAACGCGGCGAGGGCGCGCCCGGCGTCCTGCGACTCGAAGCATCCGAGGACCACGCAGATGAAGCGCTGGTAGCTCCGAACGGCACCCGAGTGCTGATCAGCGCGGAAACAACGCTCAAGGTACCGCCTCTTCAGAGCAGCTTCGTGCTCAGTCGCCTGGCGACGGCCCGGTGGGTCGAGGGGCGCGCAGGCATGCGCTACCGCGATCTGGTCCCTGATCGACAAGGCGGGCGCTACATCGCCTCCCACATCCAGATCGAAGAGGCGGGTCCAGTACCGGACTACGTGCATCATCATCAGATCCGCTTCCAAGCCATCTACGTGCAAGCAGGCTGGGTCGAGGTCGTCTACGAGTCCCACGGCGATCCGATCGTGATGCAGCCAGGCGACTGCGTGTTGCAGCCGCCGCACATTCGCCATCGCGTGCTGTCCTGCTCCGCAGGGCTCGAGGTCGTGGAGATAGCCTGCCCCGCAGCGCACCCCACCTTCCGCGACCACGACCTCTCGTTGCCGACAGCTTCCTACGAGCGCGAGTTCGCTGGTCAGCACTTCATCCACCACGTCGCGGCGGCGGCCCCATGGGAAGCATCGAGCGTCGGGGAAGCACGTGACACCGGACTGGCGCACGCAAGCGCCGGGCTGGTCGACGTACGTGCACTGCGCCGCATCCCTACGGATCAGGCTCAAACCCATGACGGCGAGCTGTGCCTGTTCTTCGTCTCCAAAGGTAACGCTCAGCTCGCGGTCGAAGGGCAGCCGCGCATGAGCTTGAGTGTTGGAGACAGCGTCACCATTCCCGCGCGAGTGCCCTACAGCTTCAGCGACTCGAGCGGCGACTTCGAGCTCCTACGCGTCGCCTCCCCGGCGCCTTTGACGGTGCTCCCTCACCCCCAAACCCGGGGGGCCATGTGAGCCAAACACGGGCGGAGTTTGCTTGGGCGTTTCTCGTCCTCGATGAGCATCCGTATGGGCGCGCCATGCTTCAGGAGCTGCTGGCCGGTGGTTTCCGTCCGGATTTATGCATTGTCGAGGCCTCGGCGGTTGCGGACGTGGAACGGGAGAAGTTCCTGGTGCGCATGCAAGGCTTCCCCCTCGCGCCCAGGTTCGCGGAGCTCGCGGCGGGGATCCCGACTGAGGTGGTGCCGAATCACAACGACGCGCGCTGCGGAACGCTGCTCACTGAGCTAAAGCCGGACCTGATTGTGCTTGGGGGCACGCGCATCTTGAAGCCCCATGTCTTCGAGCCGGCGCGGCACGGCACGCTCAACGCTCATCCAGGGCTCTTGCCAGAGGTTCGCGGCTCGGCGTCGGTTGCCTGGGCCATCGAACGCGATGAACGCATCGGCTGCACCTGTCACTTCATCGAAGCCGGGATCGACACCGGCCCCATCGTCGGACGACGGGAAATCCCGGTTCACCGCGGAGACACCTACGAAAAGCTGTGTCATGCGACGGTTCAGCTATCCGCTCAGTTGATGCGCGAAGCCCTCGAGGCCTTCCGGGACGGAACCCTGACCGCCACGCCTCAGGGCGCCGGAGCGCCCGCTCACAAGAACATGCCAGAGGAACAGGTCGCGGAAATGAAGCGCAAGCTGGCTGAAGGGCGCTACGCCCACTTCGTGGACTAGCGCTTGGCGGCTTGTCCAGGTCCGCGAGCTGGTACACTCGCCGCCTCAAAGCGGAGCCAAACTTATGTCAGCCGGACTGTGGCCAATCCTGAACCCAGCGAGCGAAGCGTCACCCACTTCTGACGGAGCGCTGCTGCTGCAGAACATCGAAGAGCTCGATGAGATCGCTCATGCGATCGGCGCGCTGCCGCTGACGAGCTTCGCGGATCTGCGAGAGGTCCCGGAGGACTTCGATGGTGAACCGGAGGAGCTCGAGGAGCTGCTCGGCCCGTGGGAGGACTGGTTTCCAGTCGCCGAGGGAGTGGAGGCCATGCGTCGCTGCGCAGAAGCCCTGGCGATCCCCGAACACGCAGAGTCGGTCGAACATCCCGCGGAGCTGAAGGCGGAACTTTCGGCCTTTGCCGACTACCTGGAGCGAGCGACCAGCGACCAGACTTTCCGCTTGGAATTTATCGAATAGCACCAGCCCAGCTGAGGAGCGGCGTACTCGCTTCAGCCGTGGCGTCGGGCGAGAGGTGAACGCGCTTCGGACGCTGCTTGGGATCGAGCTTTGGCATGACCAGGTCAAGGCTTTCCGTGGTCTCACCGCGCTGCACGACCACTCTGAAGCGCTGCCCACCGCGGACGCTACGCAACATCCAAGGCAGCAGCGCGAAGGGTTGAGCGGTGTTGCCGTTCAGCGTCAGGATCTGGTCCCCCGGTTCGAACTTGGAGGCCTCCGGCGTGTTCTCCACCAACGTGTCCCAGACGTTGAAGCCGCTCACCTTGAGCACGTTGAGAGCCAAATCTCGCGGCTCCATGCCCTGGTATTCCGTTCGAGTGACCTTCGCGCCGCTCCGTTCGAGGCAGTCGGTCAGCGGAAAGGCATCACTCACCGCTAGCAGCTCGTCCAAGCGTTGAGTCACCTTGGGGAACTTAGCCATTGCCTCACGGAATCGCTTCTCCGTCGTACCGCGCCCCCCATCCCGCGCTGCGCGATACACCGCCTCCAGGGAGGAACCGACCTTCACCAGCTCGACATCGAGGCAGAAAGCCAGCATCGCGCCACCGGCGTACGCGGCGTTGCCCTGCGCTTCGCGCAGCGGCTTGCCGTCAACAGAAAGCTGATACACCTCAAGCTCTGGCAAAAAGCGCTCGAGCGCCCGCGCCTCGCGCTGGGCGGATGTCAGCGCGGCCACTCCACTGACGGCCTTCAGCTCGAAGTAGTGAGTGAAGCCTTCTGATAGCCAAGTCACGTCCGCTTGGGACCACTGATGGAGCAGCTCGTGGATCACGATTTGCCCGAGCCTCGAGTCCGGCCCCTCCGGCGGCGCTGGTCCGACGACACTGGTGTCGTACCCCACGGAACCGCCCGCGCGAACGGTTTCGCGCAGATTCAGCGTGACCAAGCGGGGATGAGCATCCAGCGGGCCCAGCTGTTGCGAGGCCAGCGTCACTGTGTTCCTGACCAGTGCCGTCAGCCTTGCATCTGGAGTGAGGTCGCCGCTCATCACGCGGAAGACGCGGTCATTCACCACCACATTCTTCACGTTCGACTCCCCAAACACATAGAAGGCATCGCGCAGCGCAACCGTCGTGCCTTCGCGCCCAGCCTCGGGGAGCGCGCCTGAGGCGTCCGACGCTTCCGCGTGAGGAAAGCTCAAGCGCGTCGCGACATCGAGCAGGACGCCATCGGCCTTCAAAGTTGGGATGAACGCGCGACCCGCCAGGAACCAACCCGTGGTGGTCTTGAAGGGCACTGCGTCAATGCCGTTACGAGGTCCCGCTCGCTCGTGGGAGAGGTCCACCGTGTAAGCGATGTCGAGCGCTAGCTCAGGCGCCGTCTCGCTCGTCGACACCGGGAACTGCCCGGCGTACGGCGTTCCGTCGGCCATCTTGAGGAAGCTCACGAAGCCCTCCGCCTCGCGGAACGGCGCGTCCATCAGCGGCAACTCCAGGAGCTTGGTACCGGGCGGCAAGATCGCTCGCGGCACCTTCAAGCGCACTGCGAGTCGGCTTGGATCGCCATCCAACAGCGCCACCTCGAGCGAAACACTCGGCGGAGCCGCCGGCTCCGGAGCCACGCTGGCGGAGATGGCAGGAGGCAGCGGAGGTGGCGGCCGATCCGCAGCGGGGGAGCAAGCGGAAAGCCACGCGCCCCAGACAACGCAGCTCAAGCGTAGCGCGAGCTTACTACTCATCGCTCTCCCCCAAACATCCTGGGATTTGTAGCTCTGCGTGACCGGTCGATATTTGCCATAGGGTTATTTCGTGATCCTCGCTCGATGTCACCGCCAGTTGGCCCCGCGGATCGAAGCCTAGGAACCGCAGGCCGTCAGCCGGCAGGCTACCTCGAATCGTGGAATCCCTCGTCGAGCGCACGGTGATCGGCTGCTCGCGTTCGCGAACGAAACGCTCTCCATCCGGGCTGACCCAGGCGCGAGACGGTCCGCCGTCGGGCACGGCCAACTCGTGCAGCATGCTGGTGCGCCACTCGAGCGCAGGAAACCCGGCGTCCCCAAACCAAAACAGACTGCCGTCTCGCTGCCGCGCGAAGACGCGAGACTCCCCCGAAGCGTCTACGGCGTGGGGAGTCCCCGGCAGCTCCAAAGGTTCGCCATCCCGCCGAATCATCCGAAGCTGACGACCACTCTGGAGCAACACCGTTTGGCCATCACTCGTCCAGTGCGAGGGGACGAGGTGATCACCCGCCTCAGACGCCAGCGGCAGGCCCTTCGGAAGCGTTCCCTTCGGTGTTCCTGTCGCTGTTTCCACGAGGCAAGAACGGGGATGGCCTGAAAACGCGACGAGAGCGCCGTCCGGCGAGAAGACGGGTGAGCTAGGTTGCCCAAGCGGCGTGCACCACGGATCGTAGAAGGTGTGGCCCCGACCGAGGCGCAGGTTCCAGAGCGTGATGGCGCCGGAGTCCCGGAAGAGCGTCAGCCAGTCCCCCGCGACGTGGGGCGCTCTGCCGGTCAACGAAGCGAGCAACTTTCCCGACACCGCATCGACGACGCTTACATGCGCTCCCTCCGGGCCGACCCACTCGACGACAAGCCGGCTCGAGTCGTCGCTCGAGAGCAGCGCGCGGGCGCGCACACCCTCAGGGCCCTCGAAGCGGTCTGCGCTCCACTCAGCATCCGAGTTGGAGAGCTTCGACCCCGTCGGCAGCTTGCGCGGTGTCCACTTTGGGCGCGGGGGATCCATCGCTTTTCCGCTGGGATCGATCGACTGCAGAGCAAGCCCCGGGAGCGCGAGGCGTTCTACGCGAGGTGGTTCGATCCCGACGGTGTGTGCTCTGAGCGCCACCCACGTCCCGTCGGGCGCCGCGACCAATCCGTAGTCGACGTCGTGTTCCCCGGCTTCTCGCCGCCCGACTTCCACCCCTGACTTCGCATCGACGACCGAGAGGACCGCCGGTGCAACATCTGGTGGCGGCCACAACCACACGAACAGCCATCGTCCGTCGTCGCTCAGCTTGAGTGTTTCCGCGTACCAACTGATCGGCAAGACGAAGCGCCGCTGCCAGCCACTCGTGTCGAATACTTCGACGCGGTCAGGCTGCGCGACTGCAAACACGCGACCATCGGCGGAGAAGGCCCACGCCCGGGCCTGCTGCCAAGCCTCTGGACAGCGCGCTGGAGGCACAGCCTCTGGTTCTTCCAAAAGGGGCCGCGGCTCCATGGGAGTCAGGTCATGAGTCGGGGCGGGGACCGATGGCTGCGCGCTGGCCACGCAGCCCAACAACACCAAGGCGCTGAAACCCGAGCACAGCTTCCGCACCACGCGCCGAGCGTACCACGGCGACCCGACGCGCTGACTAGAGCCACCTCAGGCGTGGACTCAAGACTCAAGGCACTAGCCTCGGCACCGATCGCGTCGTCCTACTCGCGAAGCTACCGCAGCGACTTGCTGATCCGCTTAGCCAGCTTTTCCAGCTGCTTTTGTGCCGGCTGGGGGCAGCTTGCGGCTTGCTTGAAGCTGTCCCAGTCGCCAATCAGCAGGCTGAGCCCCAACACGTACTCGCCTTCACCGCCCATCCAGCAACCGGGAGCACACGCGGTGAGCGCCTTCATGGCGCGCTCACGCTCAGCCTTCAGGTAGTCGGGGAACTGCTTCGTCGCCCGCACGTACTTGCCTCTTTCGAGGTGAAAGATCACCGGGAAAAATCGGGTAAACGCATAGGGCTCGGAGCCCTCACCAACCAATACGTCGTTCGTGTCCATCAGCTCCCAGGTGCCGTCGCCGTCCAGGTCCGTGGGAGTCAAGAGGTCCATGCTACCGTTCCCCTGAGCGTAGACGACCAACGACTCGAGCTTGGGGGTCAGGGAAATCAGCGTATTCTCGTGGCAGCAATGCGCGCCGCCCGTGGTCTTGGTCAAAGCCAGCTCCGGGACGCCATCGCCGGTCACGTCGAAGCACCACGCTGGTTCGTAGCGCTCGAGCGCGGTCTTCGGCTTGAATTGTTTAACGATTTTCCCCGCGGCATTAGCCAGCTCTACGCGGGTCTGGTCATTGGAGAAGCGTGTGCGTACTTCGTAGTCGCCGCAGCGTTCGTCGAGATCTACGGGGCCCTCGGTTTGATACAGCTTGATTAGCCCGGGCACCTTGGCAAAGCGGTCCTGCACCTCTGGTTGCGGGGTGTCTTCCCCCTGCGCCGCTTCCCCCTTCGTCTCGGGCTCAGTCGGAGCGGGCACTGCCGGTGAGGACGCGGAACTGACGGGCTTGGCTGTAGGCGCGCCCACCATCGCTGCAGTTTCCACAGGGGTTTGGGGGGGAGGAGCATCGGCACACCCACAGAGCAACGTAGCCGCTGCAATCGAGAGGACCGGATCACGCGATCTCATGCCTCGAGCGATAGCACCCCTTCCAACGCCCGTCTCAAACTGACGAATCCGCTCAACGCCGGCCGCTTTTCGCCGTTCAGGGTGCGAGCAGGAAGCCGTCGCAGCACGGGTTGAGCTAAGCTTGCCTTGCCGGGAAGCGGGGGCACCTTTGGAAGAAAGCGCGTTCACTGAACATTGGCTCGACGACGGCGTGCTTCACATCACGTGGCACCGCCAGTTCTCCGACGCGGCGCTAGATACCGCGATCGCACGTCACGACAAGATCGTCGGAGGTCTGAGTTCGACCTACCTCACGCTCCACGAGGCTCCTGACGGCGCACCGAGCATCAGTGCGCGCCAGCGGCAGCGCATTCGCCAGTGGCTCGACGAAGGTGACCGCGACGGGACTCATCGCCAACTCAGGCGTGCAGCGTTCGTCACGGACTCGGCGATCGTGCGCGGCGTCCTCACCGCGGTCTTGTGGTTCGGCGAGCGTCACTACCCGATGAAGTCCTTCGAAAAGCGAACTCAAGCGCTGGACTGGCTCAGGCAAGCCTAGACCCAGCGCGCGTCCATCATCGCAAGCACCGCAAGCGTGATCACCTGAACGCATATCCGAGGTGGATGGCGGGGAACACCAAGAGCGGCTGAGCCTCGAATGTCTTTCCCGCGAGGGTGATGTCCTCGGCGCCCACCGCGTAACCAACCCCAATCCAAGCGTTGAGGTAGAAGCCAGCAAACAAGTCAAGGCGGTACCCCGCGTGGAGGCCAAGGCTCACGCTATCGTCGGTCTCTGCGAGGTCTGTCCCCTTCCGCTCGGCGAGCAAGCGCGAGTGCCCGACATCGACCCCAACGAACCCACCCGAATGTTTTTCCGCGAAGAAATACTGAAACTTCGCCCCGTAGCCGTGAAACGCCACATGGTAGTCCGGGTTGCCGTGGACGAACTCGGGGACTGCCAGCGCGAACGCGCCCAAGTCCAGGCGAAAATGCCCCTGATTGATGCCTGCGTGGACGGAGTAGCCGTCGAGCACGTACGCCGTCGGGTCTAGCTCGACGTCACCGCTCGGTTCACTCCGGTCCCACTCGCCCAGTGGCGCGGCCAGGAGGTTGGCGGTACTGAGCAAAGTGCGAGTGAAGAGGCCGCAAACGGCCACCTTTCGCGCATATTTCATAGTCCAGAGCATGCGGACGCTCTGCGCGAGGGCACTGACCTCAGGCGCCGAAAACGTTGACCGCTGACGTCAGCAGCCGGACGTGAGAGCGTGATTGGGTGCACACGGTCCCCGAGGTGTCTGCAGCGGTCGGAGCGCTGATCGTCCAGAGCGCCGCAGCCTTCGGAGTCGATGCCGAGGCGCTGTGCGGGGCCACGGGCTTCGACATCAGCCTCGCCAAAGATCCCGACGCACGGATCAGCATGCGCCTCGAGACCGACCTCTGGGACACCGCGGCGCGGCTCAGCGGGGACGACTGGTTCGGCATCTCAGTGGCGAAGCGGGTGCGGGCCGGAGACTTCGACGTCCTCGACTACGCCGTCCGCACCGCTCCCACCCTGGAGGCCTCCCTACGGCGCCTCCAGCGTTACAACCGCCTGGTCCACGATGCAGCAACCTTCGAGCTCGCCTACCGTGGAGACTCCCTCTGCGTGGAACACCGCCTGCCCCAACCGCTGAAGCAGTCACGCCACGCCGCAGAGTTCACCCTCGCCTCTCTGGTTGTCATTGGGGGTCAGCTCATCGGGCGTGAGATCGCAGTGATTCGTGTGAGCTTCCATCACGCGCCGCCACCAAGGTCGACACTGGACGCGTATCTCAATGTGTTTGGAGTAGTGCCGAGTTTCGGCGGCGACTGCAACCTGGTCGAGCTGCCGAGGAGTGTCACGGATCTCGGGATCCCAAACACCGACCCGAAGCTCTCCAGTCTGCTCCAACGCCACGCGGAGGCTCTCCTTGCCCAGCGCCCTCCGAAGCGCGAAACCACCACGGATGAAGTGAGGCGGGTCCTGACGCAAGCCTTGGGCAGCGACCCCCGTGAGGCTCGCCTCTCCGCCGTCGCTGCGCGCCTCAAGCTGAGCGACCGGAGCTTGCAGCGGCGGCTCGCGGACGAAGGCGCGCAGTTCGACCAAGTGTTGGAAGGCTTGCGACGCGACCTCGCGCAGCATTACCTCGAGGATCCACGGATCGGGCTTGCAGAGATAGGCTACTTGCTGGGTTACTCCGAACCCTCTGCGTTTCACCGCGCCTTCAAGCGCTGGACCGGGCAAACGCCAGCCATGGCGCGAGCGCAGCTACGAGATCCGCCGCGCCACTGACTGGGCAGGCTGTCCCTCCCCCCTAAAAACAACCAATGGGCCCCAGGGCGGCTTCATACCCTGGGGTGGCATCAGCTTCGGCGGCGTGATGTAGCGCGCGTCGCGGCAAGATACGCTTTTCCGCGCGGCGCCACTTCATAGCCGACTTCGAAGCTCTGGGTCAGCCCCAACTTCTTGAGCTTCACCACGTCGGCCTTGAATGGCGCCGTTTCTCTTTTCACCTGCTTCGCCAGCTTCGATGCGGCGATGCGCGGCTGCTTCTCGATCAACTCGAGCGTCTGCAGCGTCCACGGGCCCTTCTTGTCCATGCGCTCGAGCTTGCCTCTGATTTCCTGGATGTCCTCCGGAGTCAGCTGGTCCTGGAGCGCCAACTGCACCCGGTCCCCATCACCGCCGTGGTGGAGCGCGACGCGATAGATCTCCGTGTCATCAGCGATCTCGCCCAGTTCCCCGAGGTACTCGATGAGCGCAGGCTTCGACGCGAAGCCCGCCGCCTTCGCGTCTTTTGGGGTGATCTCTTTGACCTGGATCAAGCGGATATCGTCCACCTCGAGCACCCCAATCGGGTGGCAGCGGTAGCGCCCGCCGGGCTTCACGCGGGCCTTCTGCCAGCGACGAAACGTCAGCGTGATGGATCCGTCTTTCAGCCCCTCCCAAAACTCTTTCTTGAACAGCAGCACGCCGGGGAGCCTACTAGGCTACGCTGTTTGGAGCCAATGCCGCGCCGCCTGCTCGTCTTCAGCGCACTCTTGCTGCTAGCTTGTAGCGAGACGCGCGCGTCCAAACCCACAGGGGCTGATTCGCCCTCTGGGGGTCAGCTCCCGATTTCGGGGGTGAGGGGCGACGCACAGCCCACCCCAGCTGCAGGGGTAATTTCCGCACAGAACCAAGCCAGCGCGGCGCCGGACGCAACGGACAAAGCACGCGAGGCCACGGCGCCCGCTGTGAGTCCGCGACCGTGTGAGCTCAGCGAGAAGCGTCCCGCGGACTTCGGCATTCGCATCGCTCAGCACATCTTGCCTAGAGGTCGCGAGGCGGAGCGACGCGGAGTCGAACTCAGAGGGAGCGACTGCAAGCCAGCAGGCGACGCGCCACCTTGCAAGGTCGTCCCGAGCAAGCTGCTGGACGAGCTATACGCGAAGGCACGCGCGGTGCGCTTCTGCTCCCTCGAGCGCGTCGACCCGCCGCAGCGTTCATCGCCCCACTACGGCATGCGCTACATCACGCTGTTCGTTGGGGACGCACACTTCGAAGTCGGCGACACCTCGCGCGCATTGCTGACTGCCGACTCTCGCAAACGCTTCGAGGAGCTGTGGGATGCGGTGACCGCGGCCCAGCCACGCTAGTCACGGAGTTCCGTACGCCCTTGCGCGTGAAGCAGGCGGGCAGCTCGAGAGCGAGAGCCGGCGCTCTCCGGTCGCAGCATCCCACACGCTCACCTGGTCGGAGTCCGACAGGAACACCCAGCGACCTTTGGGGTCGAAACTCAGCCCACTGCCCTTCGATTGGTTCAGCGTTGCGACCAGCTCACCCGTCCGCGTGGAGCGGATCACGGCGCCAGTCTGCTCCTCGCGGACGTACCGCTCTCCGTCGGGGCTAGCGGCAAACAGCGCAAATTCACCTTCGGGCAGGCCAAGATTGCGCGTTTGCCCAGCGACGATCTCGACCGCCGGGTAGCCCGACACCGAAAACAGCAGCAAGCTCTGGTCCATTTCCCTACGGATCACTGATGGTGAGGACAGAGAGTTGTCCGCCAGGGCGCTCATGGAGCCTGGGCCAGTCCCAAGCGGCTTGAGCGAGTACGATCCCAGCTCGAACAGCTGCAGTCCAGACATCATCGTCGCCATCAAGAGGCCGGAGCCGTCGCTGAGCCAGGCTCCGGGGACAATGATCCCCTCGTCCTCGAACGCGCTGGCCGTCGGCAACTGCGGCGGGACGAGTCCGCGCAACCTCCCCGTCTTGGTTTCCACGAGGCAAGCATTGAACTGAAGACTCGTGAGCGCTACGAGGCTTTCGTCGGGACTGAAGCTCGGCTTGAAGAGGTTCCCCTGAGGGGGACAGAGCGGGTCGTAGAACAGGGCTCCCTTGCCCGTTCGAGTATCGTAGAGCGCCCGCGCCCCGGATGCTTCGTCAAGCATCAGATAGCGACCTTTGGGTGAAAATGCGAAGTAGCTGCCAGGCAGAGTTTCTCTGAGGGCCGCCTTGCGGACGTCGATCACGGACGTGGCGTTTGCACTACCCATCCAGTTGATAGCGAGCCACGCGGAGTCCGGGCTCGCCGCAAGGTTGACCACGACCGGCTGGAGGCTGACCTTGTCGAGGGACCAGTCGGGGGGATTATTCGGTACGCTGAGCGGCACGCCGTGAACGCTTGGTGTCGGTGGCAGCGCACGAGGACGCCACCACGGGCGGCGAAGCACCGTGACCTTGCTCGGGATCCCGAAACGCCCCAAGCGCTTGAAGGTTGGCAGTTCGACCAGCTCGACGTGGTCGTCTTCCTCCGCTTCGGCCGTCAGCACCACCGCGAACCAGCTGCCATCGTCGGCGATCACCAGGGAGCCCTGGTAGAGGTCGCCCCGCAAAGTCGTCGAGCGCCAGACCTGTTTCCCCGTTTGCGTGTCCAGGACTTCCAGGTGTCCCGACGGGCTCGGCGCCATTCCACCTGGGTGGACGAATGCGAACAGGAAGCGGCCATCGGGGCTCAGGCGAAAGCCGGCCATCTCCTTCACGCTCAGGTCGGTCGATGACGGCAGCCAGCTCGAAGCGTCGTAGCGCCGAATGCCGGATGCCAGACGCACGACGAAATGGCTGCCGTCGCGGGAAAACTGCGATTCCGAGAGGGCCGATGGCTCGCAGACGCCGCGAACCCCAGCCTCTGAAACCCCAGCGTCGGGAGCCCCAGCCTCATTACCGCGCGGTTTTTCCGCTGGCCCAGCGCTGGCTGCGCCTGAGACCTGAGCCCGGTTGCTCCCGTCGACCAGCGGCTGGGCTGCGCCGCACCCCGTACTCAAGCTCAGCACCCACATCCCGAACGCTGCCCTCCAGGCGCGCCCCCACCTTTCCAGCTTCAAGAGCTTCTTCGCCAGTTCCTGCATTGCCCCGACTCATCGCAGGAAAGCTCCTGTTTGTGACCGACAGCGCCGAGATGCGAGAAAACATGAGATGCTCTCGAACATGGGCAACCCTTTGGTGTTGTGCATCCCGGGGCCTTGGGCAGACCGCGGTGAGTTCCTGGCGGCAGTAGCCCGTCACGAACCACCGGCGCGTTTCTTGTTCGCGGGTCAGGTGCTTTCTGACACCAACACCCAGGAGCGGGTAGAGGTCGACTTCCAGGACCCAGATCCTCACCTCGAGGAGGCGTTTGGCATCGCCGGCCAGGGTCACCTGGAACCATCGCTGCTCAGCGACGTCGCCAGGCACAAAAGCGTCGCCTATCTGATTTTCCCCTTGGATTTTCCAATGGAGCGCGACCGCATTCACCGCTTCACAGCGCTCCTACGCGACATCGGAGGCATCGCCGTCAAGGTGGAGTCGAGCGGGATCGCTCACAGCTGGCCTCAGTGGTTCGAGCTCATCGCTGGCACTCGCCTCGACCAATACTCCGCCTGCGTCACGTTGATCGGCGGGCAGAGCTACTACTACTCCTGCGGGATGCACCACTTCGGTATGCCGGACACCGCCGTGTCTCGTTCAGTTCGAGACACCGAGGCCGCGTACACCCTCAACGTCTTCAACATGTATCTCCTCGAGGAAGCACCCAAGCTCGAGGACGGACACACCTTCAGCATCGCCCAGGACGCACCCAAGTTCCGCCTACGCCACACCCCGGACGAGCGTCACCCCCAAGACGACCTCTTCCACAACCCGAACGGCTTGTGGTGCCTCGACCTGTTGGCGAACTAATTGTCCGGGCTCGCGTTTGCGCCACCCCACGTCTGACGTCACACTCGCCTCTCTGCAATCGAGGAGGCCAGGGTTGGGGGTGAGGCGCGGCGTTCGTCCACCGCACCAACCAGCGAAGCATTGATGACGCAAGAAGAACTCACAAGGACCGCGCGGTAGCCGGAACGCGACAAGCAACCGCTGACCCCTGGAAGAAGGCAGTGCTAGAGTTGGCTCGTGGCGGCGCAAGCGAATGGACCGGCGCAACCCCGGGGAAATAACACGCTTTCGTGGCTTGGGCGCGCGTTGTTGCTCGCCGCTGCTCTGATCGCCGTAGGCGCCGGGGCGGCTACCCACACTTGGGGGCTGATGCAACGCCCGCGCTTCCACTGCAGCGGCGAGGAACCCGTGTTGATCGGCGGCGAGCCTACCGGCTTTGCTGAGTGTAAGTCGGGTGCCTTGGTGCGCGAGGAAGCCGTCGAGTGCCCCAGCCTGCTGCCGCGAGCTCGTCCCTTCGACTCGGCTCACGATCGACTCAACCAGAAGCTCGTCGACAGCAGCAAGGAGTACCTGGACACCCTGCCCAAGGCTGATTGGCCGCACTGGGCCCAATTGAAAGACGTCTGCAAGTCGGACGACGACTGCGGAAGCACCCTGCATGGCCGTTGCGAGGAGACGCGCCCCAACGGAGGCCGTGTGCATCTCGGGCTGCGTGAGGGACGCCGAATGCGGCGCGGACGAGCTTTGCCTGTGCAGCGAGCCCGTTGGACGCTGCGTCAAGGCTAGCTGTAGAACCGACGCGGATTGTCCCCATTCGTCGTGCGCGAAGTACGGCAGACGCCACTGCGGAAAAGAAGGCTTCTCTTGCCTCAAAGACGAAGACGAGTGTAGCGGCAACGCAGACTGCAAAGGCTGCATCTGCGGCTATGACAGCGAGCGCGAAGTGCGAGCGTGTGAATGCTCCACCTGCGACGTCTAGTGACCTGAGATCTCGAGCCCTACCGGTGCTAAGCACGACCCGTGGCGCAGGCACCGTTTCTGACTCGGCTCGCGCTGCGCGACGACGCACCCCTCGACGCGACGCGTTTCCCCGGCAACCTGCCGTTCTTGCGGGATCTACGCATCGACTTCGAGTCGCCGGTCACGTTCCTCGTTGGAGAAAACGGCTCGGGCAAGTCCACGGTGCTCGAGGCGATAGCCGCGCTGAGCAACTTGCCGGTTCACGGCGGAGGGCGAAACGAGCTCGCATCGAGCCACGCCCCAGGCACACACAGCGACTTGGCACCGTACCTGCGAGCCGCGTTCAGGGAGCGCCCCAAAGACGGATACTTTTTCCGCGCGGAGTTCCAAGCCCACTTCGCGAGCTTGCTCGATCAACGCAGAGTCGACCCCGACTTCACCCTTCACGGGGTCCCCGCTGACCCTTACCCTCGCTACGGCGGGCGCTCGCTGCACACGCGCTCTCACGGCGAGGCATTCCTCGCCATGTTCGAGACCTGGCTCAGTCCCGGGCTCGTGCTGATGGACGAACCCGAGGCCGCGCTGTCGCCGCAACGTCAGCTCGCGCTGCTGGGACATATGGCGCGGCTTCTGCGGAAAGACGCCGCGCAGTTCATCATCGCCACCCACTCGCCGATCTTTCTCACGTTTCCCGGCGCGCGCCTGCTGTCCTTCGACTCAGTACCCTTGAGCTGGATCAGCGCTCAAGAGACCTCCCATGTGCAGATCACGCGCAGCGTCCTGGGCAACCCGGAGCGCTTCTGGTCCCAGCTGCTCGCACTGGAAGCTCGAAAAAAGCGCTAGGCCCGCGCGTGGGGTCACTGTCGCACCACGTCAGCACACGTCCCACCTCGGCTGCGAATGTCCACGTGAGCCGTTGCAGATTGGCGCGACGTCCTGAACAAAAGACACCTGGAGCGAAACCGCACGGCAACACATGCATCCGCCCCACCCCGCGAAGCGAGCTCGCATGCGGGCGGGGCTTTGCTATGCTCGGAGCACGATGTCCTGGGTGCGCGCCTGCTTCGCCGTCGCCGTGCTGACGGGGTGTGGTTCATCGGTAGACTCGCCGGCCACAGCCCCGATTCCTGAGGCGCGGGCGTCGTCTCCCAGTGTGTTCGGCACCGCGAACGACGTCCGAGTGATCGAAGCCACCGCCCCGATCCCGGTGGGACAACCGCAGGTCGTCTCGCCACTGCCAAACCAACCTCGCCTACCGGCGAACCTCGCCGGATTCGATTTCGGGCGCCCGATTTTCGACAGCGCTTCCGGCTGCCTCGTGCCTGCGAAGCCGTTGACCTACGAAGGCCAAGAAGGCGAGACGACGCTGTGTAGCAGCGCCCCGGCACGCATGGGTGCCTCGACTCCCGAGGTGATTCTGTACGCACTGTCTGGCACCGTGAACGGCATGCTCTTCACCTACCCCAACTGGCAGAGCGCGGTCGCGGTGATCCCCGACGCTTACGGGGACCCGACCATCACCGAAGGCGAGGACGAACGCGAACGTGAGGTGCCAGACTTCCGCGGGGAGACAACTCGGAAGGCGGCATGGGATGTGGAGAACGGCCGCGTGGTGCTCTTCTTCGAGGACGACGCTTGGCACCTACTGTTCGCCTACCGCGACTAGTCGTCGTCGACCCGCTGCTCGAGCTCCTGCTCGAAAGCCTTGCCTTCGCGCTCGGAGTCTCGCTTGTCGATCTCCCGCTGACGCCGCGCTTGCTCTGCGTTCGCTTTCCGCGCGGCTTCTTCGGCTCTCTCCTTCTCGGTGACCTCCCGAATCCGCTCGAGCCAGAAGCGCTCGCCGCGTTCGTGGGCTTCACGCTCCGCCGCGGGTAAAGCCGCGCGCTCCTGCGCGACGTAGCGGTGGGCCCGGGCGTGCACCCTGAGAAACCGCTGCAACCACTGCTTGGGATGGCCTTCGCAAGGTGGCGGAGCCCCTCCAAAGTAACAGCGAATCACCCCCGGCTCTGGTGGCAGGCACCGCAGGTACTGGCGGAACAGGTCGTCCGCGGCGGCAAGGCAAGCGTCGGCTCCAACGCACTGCTCCGGAGCCGCCTCCTCTGCATTGGACACCTGCGCGCGGTTGTTGCCGCCGCAAGCTACCAGCGCGCCTAGCGCGGCCACGAGCGCTGTGAAGCGAAAACCTGCGCGCCTCACCCCCGAACCCGCCATCCGATTAGGATAGCAAGCTAGTGCACGAATCCAAGGCAGGCTGCGCTCGATGAGTTGGCTGAGTGAGACTCTACTTCCGCGCGGTCCGCGATCAGTCGTCACCACCCGGGTCGATCGGTTCCGATTCCTCCGGGCCAAACTCGCTGTTTTTCACCCGTGAACGAAACTCGAACAAGTCGCGGCGCCGGTCAAGGCGCGGCGTCACGCTGCCGCTCATGCGTGAGCGGTATAGATCGTTGATGTCGAGATCGGTGACCAGCAGCATCTCGACGTTGCTGTCTGCTTGAGCCTGCACGCCGTCGCGCGCGAACTCGAAGTCACTCGGGGTGAACACCGCGGCGCGGCCGTAGTGAATATCCATCGCCGCAACGCTCGGCAGGTTCCCAATCACGCCCGCCGCAGCCACGTAGACTTGGTTCTCGATAGCGCGAGCCTGACAGCAATAACGCACCCGAAGGTGACCTTCACGCGTGTCCGTGCAGTAGGGCACGAAGATGATCTCGGCGCCTTCGTCCGCTAGGTGACGAGCAGCTTCCGGGAACTCGGAGTCGTAGCAGATCAAGATGCCGACCTTGGCCTTGGGCGTCTGAATCACGGGCAACTCGTTGCCACCGGTGATCCCCCAGTATTTCCGCTCGGAAGGAGTGATGTGGAGTTTCGGCTGAATCACGTGGCGGCCGTCAGGGAAAAACAGCGGAGAGACATTGTAGATCACGCCGTCCCGCGCGATGGGATGGGTGCCCGCGACGATGTGCACGCCGTAGTCCTTCGCCATGCGCGTCATCAAATCGAAGAACGGCGTCTCGAGCTCCGTCAAGCGCTTGATGCCGTCGAGACTCGGCAGCTTCTTCATGCTGTCTTGACTCAACAGCTGCACGCTGAACAGCTCGGGGAACACGACAAAATCCGCACGGTATTCTGACGCAGTCTCGACGAAGTACTCCGTCTGGTCGGCGAACTCTTCGAAGCTATTCACGCGGCGCACCTGGTACTGCACGCAGGCGACACGCACCTTGCGTACGTCGCCATCCTCGCTGGGCTTGAAGTCCGGGTTCTGCCACTCGATCAGCGTCGCGGAGTTGTTGCTGAGGGGATCCCGGATGTAGTTCTTGAGGATCCCCCGAACGACGAAGCCTTCGCGCAGCTGAAAGCTCAACACCAGATCGCGGCGCTTACCCTCTTCGACGGAAGCAACGTACTCCTCTGGGGTGAGTGCACTCGCCACTTCGTGGTAGCCATACATGCGGCCGCCGGCGAGGATGCGACGCAAGTTGAGCCGCTTGCACAGTTCCCGTCGCGCGTCGTAGAGCACCCGGCCAACGCCGGTGCCCTGGAGGTCCGGATGCACGTACACGTCAGCGCCGTAGAGCGTGTCTCCCTGGGGATCGTGGTTGTGGAAGAAACCGCCGTCTGTCACGCCGGAGTACGTGTGCTGGCGGTAGGGATCTGTGCCCATGTGGACGATCAGGCTGGCGGCGGCGCCAACGACGACACCGTCCTTCTCCACCACGAGCTGACCTTCGGGGAACACCCGCAGGTGATTCGAGAGCTGCCCGCGATTCCACACCACGTTCTGCTCCGCCATGCTTGGGAAGCAAAGCTTGTTCAGCGCGATCAAGGTGTCGATGTCGTCGGTGCGCATGGCCCTGAGCAGGACCTCGCCAGACTTCGTGGAGTAAGTTCGCGAGTGCATCTTCTATAGATGCCAGGCAATCCGCCAAGAGGCAATGGAGCCTCTTGACACATGGCAAACTAAGCATAAGGTATATCGAGTTCGGAGAGTCATGAGCTACCCGACCAGCTACTCCCAAGCCGTTTTGATCCTGGTATTCGTGGCGGACAAGATCCGCCAGGGTTTGTACGAGCACGTTCCGACGCGTGCCGTGGCTGAATCCCTGGGGATCCCGACTCCAACGGTTGCCAAGATCCTGCAGAGCCTGGTGCGAGCCGGGTACATCGAAACCCAAGAGGGCGCCAAGGGCGGTGTTCGCCTGGCCCTACCCGCCAGCAAGATCTCCCTGGCGGATGTGCTTCACGCGATGGAGCTCAAGCGTCCGCTCTTTCAAACCCACCAGCGAGTGCGCGCCAAGGGGGAGCGCCCGACGAAGGCTCAGGCGGCGATCCAGAGCGCGCTGACTTCAGCCGAGGGCGCCATGCGCCAATCCCTCGCGCAGACCAGCATCGAGCAGCTGCTCACCCAGTTCGGGAAGTAGCCGCAGGAATATTGGCGCGATCGTCCATCGGTCGCGGCGCGCCGGTACAAGTGCGAAGGAGCGCTGCCCACTAGCTTGAGGGCATGAAGAAACGACTGATTGCCCTGCTAATGGGCCTGTTTTCCAGCAACGCGGCCTACGCCGCACCCACCGACGACGCCCTCAACGGCGCGGTCTACGCCGGAGTGAACTTGGGGGAGCTACCGTGGGGCGGCTCCTTCAAGCCGGGCGTGTCCCTCGGCTACTACGTGAACGAGCTCGTCTACGTGGGTGTCGTGTACCAGGTGCCAGACACCATCCGCCGCGATGAAAGCTCGTTCAATGCAAGCGGACTGGGCAAGGATGGCCTGCTCAAATCCGAAGAGAGCGTGGGGCAGCGCTTCATGCTGCACACCCGTCTGCGCCCCCATCGCTACTCTCCGTTTCTGTCCTTTGGCATGGTGTTCAACGACGAGGACCGCGAAGAGACGCTGTTCGAAGACGGCACGCGCGTTGTACAGACTCGCGAATCCGGCTTTCGTCCGGCCATTGGCTTGGGCTACGACTATACGTTTCCGGGAGGTCTGACGCTGAACGTCGAGTGGACGGGCTGGTTGTTCGGCATCCCAAAGCCCAAGGTGGAGATCACCGACGGTCCCATGACGGACGAAGCACGCGCTGCGATGAAGGCGCGGGCGGAAGAGAACTTCCAGAGCAACATCACGAACGCCTATCACCTGTTCGCGCTGGGGGTGGGCTATGCTTTCTGAGCGGCATGGGCGTTCTGAGCGGCATGGGCGTGAATCGACCTTGTCTCTGCGCAAGGTCCTGATCACAGGCGGCACTCGTGGGATTGGGCGCGCGCTCGCGGAGGTGCTGGTGCACGAAGGGGCGGAAGTCTTGGTCTGCGGCCGCAGTCGCGACGCGGTCGAGGCAACTCAGCGGGAGCTAGGCGTACGAGGTGTGGCTTGCGACATCACCCTTGAGCGGGACCGCGAACGTCTCGCTAGTGTGGTGCGTGGCGAGCTCGCTGGCCTCGACGTCTTGATCCACAACGCGGGGGTTCAACACGATCACGATGTGTGCAACGGACTCGACCTGGAGCGCGCGACGCAAGAGCTCGCGCTCAACTTGAGCGCGCCGATCGCGCTCACGGACAGGCTTCTGCCCCTGTTGGTAGCTTCCGGAGACGGCTGCCTAGTCAACGTCACCTCGGCGTTGGGCGTCGTTCCTAGCCCGCGTGCTCCGGTCTACAGCGCTTCGAAGGCCGCGCTCAGCGCGTGGAGTCAGGCCATTCGCCCGCGCCTCGCCACCCAGGGAGTCCGCGTGGTGGAGGTGATCCCACCCGTTGTTGCTACAGAAATGACGCTAGGCAGACAAGACGGTGCGATCTCCGCAGAGCAAGCGGCCTCAGCAATCGTCCGAGGCCTGCGTGCCCAGCGCGATCGCATCGTGATCGGTAAGGCGAAGCTACTCCTAGCCATGAACCGAGTCGCACCGAGCCTCGCGCGGCGAGTGATTCAAGGCCGCTAGCAGACGCACTGATCCGCTAAGCTCGCCGCGTGGCGGGACGGATCAACCAGATCATCGTCGACGTGGTGATTGGCGGTATCCAGCGCTTCAATCCAAACGCGCTGCCTCCAAGTCTCGATCTCAGCCCGCTCTCGGGGGACGAGACCGGTGTCCCCCTCGAACCTTATCGCGAAGTTCTGGAGCTGGCTCGGGAACGTGGGGGCGCCAAGTGCCTACTCGAAGCGGGCCGACTGATTCACGAGCTCTCGGACCCGATCCTGTTCGTGCTGCTCAACAGCGATCGTGTCGACCTCGTCATCGAGAAAGAGGCGCGCCTCGGTCGCTTCATTCACTCGCGACACATCGTTCGCGTGCTGGAGCAGGGGGAACGCAGCATCCAGCTCGAGCACGCCTCCCTCGGTCCCGAACCACCTCGCGAAACGGAAGACCTCGCTGCCGCGGGGCAACATATCGCGCTACTCGAACAGGTCGGTTGTCGCGGCCTTGGCCTGCGCTTTCCTCAGAGCAGCACACCTGACGCCTGGGCTTTTTTGGGGGGAGAGTATGCGGAGCCAGGCGCCGGGCTGGCGATGTGTGCGGCGCCCTACGCCGTGTGGCACTTCGAGTGGGAACGCTTCGAACCCACGCGGCGCCCGATGGAGGGGCTGGACGAACTCCTTCTGGCCAAGGAGACGCGCGTAGAACTCAACGAAACCAGCAGCGCCGCGGCCGAGCTCGCTCGACTGATCCGTGAGGATCTGGGACGTACCTGGACGCTCCCCGAGGTTGCACAGCGACTCAGCGTCGCGCCGCGCTCGCTCCAGCGCGCGCTCTCCACGGAGGGCAGCAAGTTCTCGGAGCTGGTCGATGCTGTCCGCGTCGACGAGGCCAAGCGCTTGCTGGAGAACAGCGAACTCAGCGTGACGCAGATTGGCTATGTCTGCGGATTCGCAGATACCTCGCATTTCAGCCGCCGCTTCAAGAAGCGCACCGGCCATTCTCCTTCGGAGCACCGTTCGAGGTCGCGCTGAGCCGCGGAGCGCTCGGCCACGACGAATCGCAGCCGAGCACCCACGCCTCGCTCACTTCTCGAGAGCCTTGTGCACGAACCACCAGTCGTAGCCCTCGTAGTCCTTGAGGCGCTGCTTGGCGGTGACCACGTCCTTCGCAGGTGGCACAATCACGCGGTCGCCGATCAGCTCGTTGTTCGGCCAGTCTGCGGGCACCGCGCCTTGGGCATCAGCTACCTGCAGCGCGCGAAGTGCGCGCACGACTTCGTCCATATTGCGCCCGATCTCCTGCGGGTAGTACAGCACCAGCCGGACCTTTCCCTGGGGATCTCCAATGAAGACGGCGCGCACTGTGTTCGAGCCTTTGCCGGGATGAAGCATCCCAAGTCGGTGCGCGATGTCGTCGTTGGCGGCGACGATGGGGAACGTGATCTCGACTCCCAGCTTCTCTTCGATCCAGTTGACCCAATTGATGTGGGAGTACACCTGGTCGACACTCATTCCAATCAGCTTCGCGTTGAGGTCGTTGAACTGCTCGATGCGTTTCTGAAACGCGACGAACTCCGTGGTGCACACGGGGGTGAAGTCCCCTGGGTGACTGAAGAGCACGAACCAGCTGCCCTTCAGATCCCCAGGGATCGACATCGGACCGTGGGTGGTTTGCACGTCCAGCTGCGGAAAATCGTCTCCGAGCAGCGGCATGTTGAACGCCTTTTCCATGTTGCCTGTGTCCTTTCCGACTCCCAACACTGGCTACGGCCCAGCAGCGCGGCGCTTCGTGTCGGGGTCACTCGTAGGAGCCAGACAAACTGAAAACGATTCTCAAAAACTACTCGAGCAGGCTGCGCAACATCCAGGCGGTCTTCTCGTGCACCTGCATCCGCTGCGTCAGAAGATCGCAAGTGGGCTGATCGTTCGCCTCGTCGGCCGCCTTGAACACTTCTCGTGCGGTACGTGCGACCGTCTCGTGCCCCTCGACCAGGCGCTTGATCATGTCCTCCGCCTTGGGCACGCCCTCGTCCTCCTTGATGGCGGAGAGCTTCGCGAACTCCTTGTAAGTGCCTGGGGCGGGCAGGCCCAGCGCGCGGATGCGCTCAGCAATCAGGTCCACTGCTAGGGCGAGCTCGTTGTAGTGAGTCTCGAACATCAGGTGGAGCGTCTGAAACATCGGCCCCGTCACGTTCCAGTGGAAGTTGTGGGTCTTGAGGTACAGCGTGTACGTATCCGCGAGGACTCGAGACAATCCACCCGCAATCTGTTCCCGCTTAGCCGCCTTGATTCCAATATCGATCTTCATCGTGTTCTCCGAAGTGCTCTAGCCCAGCTCGGTAGTCATAAGTCCGCCAGGCGAAGGTTCCAAGCGCGCCGCAAAACCTGCGCTATTTGGCTCGAAGCGCGCGTTCCGCTCGGCGGCTGCCATCATCCGCATAGCGCATACACTTGGCGGGTCGCGCCTCCGACCAATCTTCTGGGAAGCGCTGCGAACCACAGCGACAGCGCGCATCTGGAGGAACAAGCTCCGGACACTCCCCTTGCTCGATCCGCTTCAAGCCCGAGGCGAGCTTCTCGCAACTGTAGACGCTCTCGTTGAAGAAGCGCACCTTGCTGAGGGCCGACTCCGCGTCACGCAGAGCTTGACGTTGCAGCGGAATCGCCAGTCCTTCTGCGGCGCTGCAGGTGAGAGACGCCTGCTGATGCTGGCTGCCATAGTACGCGAACACGCTGGCGGAGAGCCCACCGCTGACCAGCGAAGACGCAAGCAGAAGTATCAAGAGCTTGCGCTTCGCAGCCCGTGGATCCTCGGAGGCTCTTGCCTCGCGGATCAAGGTGAATACCCCGCGCCCCAAGAGCACCGCGCAGAGGATCGCCGCCGCAGCCGTGAGCTGCCCCAGCGCACGCGGACCAAAGAAACCCTTGAGCGCGTCCGGCACGGCGTCACCAAACAGCGCCCAAGGCACGCCAACACAGAGCGGAATGGCAAGCCCTGCGCCGATGAGCTTGATGCCTTTGAGCTCGCCTGCGGTCACCCTCGAGAACTTAGCAGAGCTCCGCCCACATCAATCCTCGCAGTCTGCTAGAGCCTGATTGCAGTTCGCAGATAGCCCACCTGGCGGGAACACGCAGTAGCTCCCACGCGCAGCAGAGGCCTCACCAAGTCCACCAAACAGCGACTCACACACCATTCCGCTCGGGCAAGCACAAGGGTTCGGTCCATCGCATCGGCAGCTGCAGGTCACCCCTTCCTGCGCACGGCGCCCGATGCGTTGCGCTGTGACCGCACCAGTCGCACTGGGCCCACCTTGGCCCGAGCAATCCCCCTCCAGCGTTCCGTAAGGACAATCGGTTCGGCCTTGAAACTCGTACGCCAGGCACAGACCAGACTCACACTGCGGACTGCCAACATCCAGAACCGATAGCTCATCGATGAAGGACACCTGGGGGTCGCTCTCGACGCTGGGCGTGCACGCTTCGCCCACGGCGCGTGGGACGGCGCTGGCGGAGTAGCTCACATCCTGTTGGGCACTGCAGCTCAGCCACATACTTTGCGTGCCCTCAGCTATAGCGAAGGCATACGGCAACACCGCTGGACACCGCTCGCTCAAGGCGAATGCGTCTCCGGCGAGCTTTCGCTCACACAGGCACAAGTCGGCGCAAGCGCTGCGCCCCGGCGCATCGCACAGCTCTCCGGTGGCTGCCGCGCGCGCTGCATCACTCGCTGGTCGTTGGGGCGCGGCGCAGTCACACGCGCCAACGCTGGACTTCGCTTCGACGACTGCGCAGTCGGCACCCACCACCTGTGGCGGAACGCACAGCAGGAGCACCCCGTCAGCTGGCTGGAGCGAATGGGCGACCCGCTGGTAGGAGAAATACGTGCCTTCAGGCGCCGTACTGGATCCAGGCGCTCCCCCATCTCCACCGGTCAATCCCCCGCACCCGATCACCAGCAACCCGCAAGTCACCAAGAGCCGAAGTGTTCGCATCGGGGAACTCTATCTCCCATCCGTCGCGCACCGCATCAGCGAAGCCAGTCACCGCAAGCTCGCTTCCACCCGGAGACGCCCTGCCAATTCGGTTGGCAGTCTGGAGGAGCTACTCCACGAAGACTTTCGGCTTCTTGGTGAAGTTCCCCCAGAATCGACTGTATTCGAGGTTGATCAGCGTGTGCCGACCCGCTTCCACGGGTACTTGGGCGCTCCGGGTGCGGGTGATCCCCAAGTCGATCCGCGTGTTGATGGCGTGAGTCCCCGGCGCAACTTCCAGGGTCACCTCGAAGCCGTCGGTGAAGTCCCCTTGGAACACCAACTGGGAATTGAGCGACACCGTGAGCCCCGAGCCGGGCAAGAAGAAGCTCGGCTTCTCGAAACGGACTGTGACCCGCGCGGCATTCATCCCGCTCACACCTCCATCCCCTGGGGCGCCGTGAACTCGCTCTCTTCAGCGTCTCCAGTGTTGATCACTTCCGCGCGCTCGAAGATCAGCACCTCGGCCTCCTCATCAGAAGCGGTGCGATGCTCCACGCCTCGGGGCACCACGATGAACTCGCCCGGGCCCAGCTCTTCAACATGGCCCCTAAATTCCACCCGGAATTTTCCTTTCCAGACCATGAACATCTCCTCGGAGTCTTCATGGCGATGCCAGGGGAACACACCTTGGGTCTTGACGGCTCGTAGCTCTTGCCCGTTGAGTCGCGCCAGCACTTTGGGCCGCCAGTGCTCGCTGAAGGACGCAAATTTCTCCGCTAGACGCTGCTTCTTGCCAGTCTCGGCGCTCATGCGGCGAGCCTAACCCAATCCCCAGCATCCAGCGTCAGCCGTGACTCGGACGTGAACAAAGTGCGCACCCACGGAGCGAGGTTCCCACGGGTTTGGGGGGAGGTCCGATTGGCCTACGAACTAGCCCGCCGCGCGCACCAGGGCCCGCCCAATGCTCCGCCGTGCGACGTGAACTGCGCGGTTGAAGCCGTTCAGAGCCCGCGCCGCGGGAACCAGGTGCCGTGGTAGGACGTACTGGGTCAGCTCCACGATCACGCCGTCCGGCGCGGTGAAATACAGGAAGCGCAGCGCCCCCTCCCCCCGCAGCTCTCCGCCCTCACGACCTTCGGTGTGGATCACGGCGCCGTGGTGCTCGAGCTTCGGTAGCAACGCGGCGATGTCATCCACGTTGATCCCGACGTGGGCCACTCCCAGCCCCTGCTTGAACGCGCCGTCCCCGACCTCGCCCGCGCGCGCCGGTTCATTACCTTCGGGAAACGCGCTAATAGCCAAGAACTGCCCGCCAAGTATCAAGAGCTTCACCCGTCCTAGATCACCCACCGGCTCCGCGCCCATGGCCCCGCGCCAGAACTTCAAGGCTAACTCAGGCTCCGCAGAGTAGATGTGAACGTGGTCGAAAGTGACAGCCATGGCGCAGCCTAACCCTACGCGCCGCGCTGCGCCAACCCGGCGCTCTCCTCCCCACCGAGGTACTCCGCGCACAGCTCTTCGAATGCCTCGTCCAAGTAGTCGGCAATGCGCGACAGATCTCGAACGCGGTCGGCGTCGCTACACAACCCAAAGTAAAGCCCACCGTCGTAGCTCACCAGCGCGATCGCCAATGACTGGTTTCCGTAGAGGGGCACCATGGGAAACAGATCGGTCAGCTTCGAGTCCAGCAGGTACAGCGGGAAGTTCGGCCCGGGAACGTTGGTCACGATCAGGTGATAAGGCGTGAGCGAGATAGCCGCCTGCACCGCGATCGGGATGAGCGGAGCAAACGTCCACTCCGCGAGCGCCTGCCCGATCGCGAATGCGCCGCTCGAACCGCTCGCCTTGGTCGCCCGCGTCGTCTCAACCAGTCGCTCCAGGCGCTCGCGAGGCCCGGTCGCTTCGAGGGGCAACGGCATGATCATCAACGATACCTGATTGCCCATGGTGTCGTCGGCGCCTGGAGCGTGCAAGCTGACGGGCACCATCACCCTCAGGTGTTCTGGCGGCTCGAAGCCTTGACCCGCTTTCGCGCGGAAATATTTGTCGAGGCCACCAGCAACCGTCGCCAGGACCACGTCATTGAGCTTGCAGCCGGCCGCGCGGCGCACCCGACGCACGCGCTCGAGGTCGAACGCCAAACCCTGGTAGCCCCGATGCGGCCCGACGGGCGCTTGCGTGAGCACGCACTTGGGCGAGGGCGCGAGCGAGCCACGGGCAGCTTCCAGAGTGCTCCTGACGGCCGAACCCACGCCGGCGAGGAGCTGACGCGGCGAACCCGACGCTTCGCGAATCAGGCGCCAGGCGCGCTTTGGCTGCGCGAGCCGAAACGCCACTTCCTGGCGCAGCAACTCAGCGCCGGTGGGCGCTCTCGCCGGAATGGTCGATATTTCCGCACAGCTATTTGTGCTGGGCTCAGCGCTCAGCATCATCGCGAGTGCGCCGACACCGGCCACTCCGTCGACCATGGCATGATGCACCTTGCTGACAATGGCGAAGTGCCCATCCTGCAGCCCGTCGATCACGAGTTGCTCCCACAGCGGACGGTCCCGCTGCAGCATTCGCGAGTAGAACTCCGCGGCGAGCGCGTTCACCGCCTCGAGCCCAGCGCCCTGGAGATGAACGAAGCGCACGTGGCGCTCCAGCCCGAACTCGGCGTCGGGCACCAACACGCGATGGCCAACCACAGGCACGCGAGCCGGCTTGAAGCGCCACGACGGAAGCTGGTCGAGCGCCCGATCCATCAACGCCAGGTAGCGCCCCTGATCCACGCGCCCGGCGCTACTCAGCAGGCTGCCCCCCTGGAACACCGCGGTCGCGCCGACATGAGTCAGGTTGCTGGGGTCCTCGATCGCAAGAAACGCGGAGTCCATCGCACTCAAGCGACGAAAACGCGGAATTTGCGTGGGATGGGCCTTATCCGTTCGATCCTGGCTCATATCCGTCACCGAGCAAAAAGCCTGCCGCTAAAAGGACCGCGGCTGTCTGATCTGCGAGTTGATGTCGGGATCTTGAGCAAGGCCGCTGATAGCCGTCCTCAACGCTCCTTCAAGACGCCGAGCACCGCCTTCGCAACCGCCTCGGACGAAGCTGGGTTTTGCCCCGTGACTAGTAGGCCGTCGCGCACCGCGAACGACTCCCACTTGCCCTTGCGCTCGTACTTGCCGCCTAGCTCGACGAGCTTCGACTCGAGGGCGAATGGGACCACGTCCGTGAGACCGACGGCGTCCTCTTCCTCGTTCGAGAAGCCGGTGACACGCTTTCCGTCGACGATCGATCGTCCGCTGCCCAAGGTCACCGGCACCAATGCTGCGGGACCGTGACACACGGCGGCGACCACGTTGCCGGCGTCCGCGGTGCTCGCGAGGAGCTTTGCCAACGACGCGTTCTGCGCCAGGTCCCACATCACGCCGTGACCACCTACGACGAACACCGCGTCGTAGCTCGGGTCGACCTCGGAGAGCTTTAGCGTCTTCTCGAGCTTGCCCATCGCGACCTGATCCCCGAGGAAGCGTGCGACGCTCTCTGCCTTCGAAGTCGCGCTGCCGGGGTCGACGGGCGGCTTACCCCCGGCGGGCGACGCGAGTGTGATCTCGACGCCGGCATCAGCGAATGCCATATACGGCGCGGCCAACTCCTCGAGCCAGAAACCCGTGGGCTTCCCGGTTTCAGCGAGCTGTGCGTGACTGGTGAGAACCATCAAGATACGTGTGGTCATGGGCTTGTCTCCGTTTCGGGTGTGAGTGATTTGTAAGCCACCCGAATCGACAAGGCCATCAACACCAACTAAGCTGATCGATAAGCCATGCTAATCAATCTGGAGTTGCTGCGGAGCTTCACCACCGTCGCCAGCGCGCCGACGTTCGCGAGCGCAGCAAAGCAGCGAAACGTGACGGCGTCGGCGATCTCACAGCAGATCCGTACGCTCGAGTCGCAGCTCGGGTTGGAGCTCTTCGAGCGCGTCGGACGCAACGCGCGGTTGACTCCCGCCGGCGAGCGCCTGGCAGCAGCGCTCGCGCCAGAACTCGCGAACATCGAGGATGCGCTGGAAGCAGCGGTTGCCGAACAGACGAACGTCAGCGGCAGCGTTCGCATCGGGTCACCGCGCCCCTTCGGGGAACTCTGGCTGCGCCCACGCTGCATCGGTCTGCTCAAGGCGCACCCCGCCCTGCGCCTCGAGATCAGTTTTGGTACTCCCAGCGAGCTCGAGGAGCGGCTGCTCTCCCGCGATCTCGATCTCGCGATTCTGGTCCGCCCCGCAGAGTCGCCATTGATCGAGACGTCACTGATCTTCACAGAGACGTTCCAGGCGTTCGCCAGCCCGCTCTACTTGAAGCAGCGCGGCGAGCCACGGACCGCGGGGGACTTCGCCTCACATGCCTGGATCGCGTTCGACGCCGACCTACCGATGCACGCGAGTTGGTGGCGCTGGCGCTTTGGCGCCCGCAGCAAGCCTCAGGGAGACATCGCTTGCCTCGTCGCCAGCCTGGGGGAGATGCGCGCGTTCGCTGAAGCGGGCGTTGGGGTCGCCGTGCTCCCGGAGTACTTCGTCGCCGAGGCGGTCGAGGGCGCGCGACTCGAATCAGTCGCGCACAAGCCTGGGGGCGCGAAAAACCCGATCTACCTGGCCTGGCGCAAGCGCGCAGTACCCACTGCTCGCTTCCTCACGGCAAAGAACGCGCTGCTCGCGCCGCGCTAGGCGAGGCCGATCTCGTTACCCAGGTGCTGTACCAGTGCCAGCGCCTGAACTGCGGTCGGAAGCCCAGCGTCGCGGACCAGCTCTATCTCAGGATCCACGGCGCACTCCGCGGCCAGCTCCGCAAGGGCCGCGCGGCGCGCGAGCACAATCCGCTCTCGCTCCGCTTCATTGAGCTGCGGCTCGAGCCAGGCTGCAACACGCCACGACAACGCCGCATGGCGTAGCTCGTCCTGAGCGACGTCGCGCAGCGCCTCACGCACTTCAGGCTGCTCGGCCCGCTCAGCCTGCCACAGCCCAACCAGCGCTCCGTAGGATTCACGAACGCAGCCTTCGACCGCGTTCTCCAGCGCCACCTCGAAGGCACCGCGAAGCTCCAGCTCGGGCAGTGTCACACCAGTTGATTCCCCGCGAAATTTCTCAGCAAGGACATCCATCACCTTCACGTGGCGCGCCTCTTCAGCGCGCGCCCGCTGGGCGTCGCCCACCAGCCTTGCCGGAGCACCTAGCGCGCGCAGCTCTGCCGCCATGCGCGCAAAGGCGAACACCGCGGCTCGCTCAAGGTCGGCGCATTCCGCGAAGTAGTGTCCTCGCGAATCCTCTGAGGTCGCACCAGCCAGGGTCACGCCAGCGCTCTGTCTCCCGACGCACGCGCCGTTCTTGCTCTTGACCTTCTTGCTGAGCTCCTTGAGCTCCCCGTTGGTCGAGATCTTGAGCTTCATCTCACTGATCTCGATGGGGCAGTCTGCGGTCATCTTCTCCACGACTAGCTCGAAGCCGTCTTTGGTCTTCTTCGTGCCCTTCTTCAGTTCGTCGCAGGTACCGGGGTTGTAGCCCTCCGCCCAGGCGATCAGCGTCGCCTCACCCTCGGTGTCGATCGGGCCGAGGAAGGCCTTCAGCTCGTCCA
Source organism: Polyangiaceae bacterium (assembly GCA_020633205.1). Classification (NCBI taxonomy): domain Bacteria; kingdom Pseudomonadati; phylum Myxococcota; order Polyangiales; family Polyangiaceae; species Polyangiaceae bacterium. The sequence goes on along the minus strand of JACKEB010000013.1, from coordinate 729,501 downwards.
GGTCGTCAGCCAGCCCCACTTCGTTTCCGCGAGTAAACGCGACGCCATGAGTACAGAACCCAGGTCGGCAAGAGATATGAAAGCCCGGCTCGGGCCTCAGTGCTTTCAGCGCGTTGTTGCATGCAAGCTCGTCACTCGCCCCGACGCAGCGCGCCCCGACGTGCTCTCCCTCGCGAGCAGCGCCGTCCTTGCCCATGGCCTGGAAGATGGCGACGTAGTCCACCGGCTTGACGGGGTTCAAGCCCGCAAGGATGTTCACTCCGCTGTCCTCCCGACAGCGTTCGCCCTGGGGTGTCGCTTGCGGCAGCGCCTCGGGTTTGGTCGCTACCGCAGGAGGAGGCGGCTCGGTGGACGCGCTGGGTTCGCTGGTCGGCGGTGCCGCCTCGGGCACCGTCGTAGTCGGCGGAGGCACGTCACTCGACCTAGGTGGCTCACCTCCCCCGCACGCACTGACACCCACGCTTGCCAGCGTCAGCCACACGATTCGTCGCGCCATTCCCTCGAACTGCTCGTCGGTCATTGAGGTTGTATAGCGAGGCGGCGCTAGGCTGTCGAACGCCGTCAGTGGCCATAGATCCCGTGATAGGCTCGGCGACAGTGGGGACGGTTGATCACGCGATCGGGCACGACCCCGTTAGTCTGCTAGAGGCTGCACCGACCGAGTCCGCGCGCATGGCCCTCGTGACTCTATGCCTCGCAGGTGCGCTGCTCGGCCTCATGATCGGCGTGCGTTTGGTCAGCCATGACAAGCGACGCCTCCTCGGTGCAGTGGGCAGCGGGCTAGTCACCACGTTAGCGGTCGCCTATCTGCAGCTAAAGCTACCGCCGCGCGCGCTCCCCCTCGAGTGGTTGCGGATCCTCCACGAAGGGGGGGGCTCTATCCTACTCGAGGCAACCTACGGCACGCCCCGATCGGGTCCGGCTTTTCGCGCCCTGATCGAGACGTATACGCCGACGGGCACCTTGGCAATCCGCGGCGCCGCCCATCTCAACCTGTGCCTCACGCTGGTCTGCGCGGGTCTGTTGTTCTGCGTTGGGCACTACATCCTCAGAGCTAGCCTGCCAGCGCTGGTCTTTGTCACGGCCTACCTCGCAAACGTCCAAACCCGCAGCGTGGCAACGTCGGAGCTGCCAAGCGTTGTGCTCGAACTTTGCTTCCTGCTCGGCGTGATTAGCTTCGAGGCGATCCGCCGCGAGCATCAGCTTGGCGGGGTTTGGGGGCTTCTCAGCCAAGTGCAGCTGGCGCTGGCAGTCAGCGTAGCATTCTTATGCCGCATGGAAACGTTTCTGGTCGGTGGTCCCGCGCTACTGGTGAGTTGGCTCCAGCGCTCGGATCCGACTCGGCTCGACGTGATCCAGTCGCGCTTGACCGACTGGTTCCGCAGAGTGGTCTCTGCGCCCCGCTACCTACTGGTACTCGCCGGGGTCAGCTCGTTTGCGCTGAAGTACTTCTTGAGTGGCAAAGTAGTATGGGTCACCCAAGCGCTGAATCCGTTTGACCCAAGCTTGGCGATGTACCCAGTCTTGTTGGTCCAGTTCGTGCCCCTGGGCATCGTTGTGTTGTTCGTTTGCGGGTGGATCTATTGTCTCCGCGACGCCGCCCGCCTCGGGCTGTTACCGCTGACGTTGATCGCGCTATTCAAGCTGTACGAATCCGCGGGGCACCGGGTGACGTTTGAGCTGCTCCGCTACACCAGTGGGCTCTCTACGGCGATGTTCTTTTTTGGGCTGTTTGGCTGGAGGCAGCTCGAAGCGCTCGCCGAGCGCGCGAAGCTGGATCGCAAATGGCGCGCCCCAACCATCATCGCTCTAGTTGCGACCTCCTTGGTCCCCCCTCCGCGCGTCGACGGTATCCTGAGAGCGCCCGTGAATCGCGACCACCAACGCGCCGGGCAGGCGCTCATCAGGGCAATCGAGGCGCACCCGAGTTGTACGCTCGTCACCAAGCACGTCGACCGCGACGGCGGCCGCACCCGCTACACCTTCTTCGGGCGACAGCAGCCGGTCTCCGTTCCGGCGGAAAGCGGCCTGGAAAGCGCTCTACAACGTGTTGCGCCGGACACCGACTGCGCCGTCTTCTACTTTGGCCTCGACTGCAACCGGGTTGACCTACCCTGCGCCAAGGAAGCGTCCGCGCTTCCCGAGATCGAGCGCAGTGTTTGGCGCTCTGAGCCTTATAGTGATCGTCGAGGATACGGTGAGCACAGCGGCGAGTTGATGTTCGCCACTTTCGCGATCCACCCGAAGGGAGCCCCGCTGACTCAATGAAGGATCCGATCTTGATCACTGGAGGAACTGGGTTCGTCGCCCACCAGCTCCAGCGCACCTTCAGCGCGGCGAGCCGTGCTTGCCACCTCCTCGACCGCACTGCGGCTCCTGACCATCGTCCTTCCGAGGCCCCAGTAACCATAGGAGACGTTCGTGATCCGGATCTCGTGGATCGCCTGGTCCGGGAGTCATCCGCCGTGGTGCACCTCGCTGCCGTCGTGGGCGTCGATGACTACCTGAAGAACCCGGGTGAAGTGCTCGACGTGAACATCAGCGGCACTCGAAACGTCCTGACCAGCTGCCTAGCCCACGGCAAGCCTGTGATTTTCGCCAGCACCAGCGAGGTGTACGGGCGGAACACTGAGCGTCTCCGTGAGGATTCGGCAATGATCCTCGGCTCGAGCAGCTCGCCTCGCTGGAGCTATGCGGTGTCCAAGGCCGTTGGGGAGCACCACACTCGGGCGCTCACAGCCCACGGACTCCAGTGCGCGATCACACGCTACTTCAATGTGTACGGACCACTCTTGGACGCGCCAGGGCGGGGCCGCGTCCTCTCAAAGTGGCTGGGCCGGCTCCAGCAAGGCCAGCCATTACGTCTGGTCGACGGCGGCAACGCAGTGCGCAGCTTCTGCTACGTGGATGAGGCCGCGCAGGCTACGGCAGAGCTTCTGTTTGCGCTCGAGGCCGGGCGCATTCCGTCCGGCAGCGCCTTCAACGTCGGACGCGACGAACCGGTAAGCATGTTGGAGCTCGCTGAACGAATGCTGGCGTTGGTCGGTCGCCCGGGCCAGCTCGAGGTCGTCCCAGGTCACGAAGCGTTTGGGCGTGGTTTCGAAGAAATCCCGTTCCGCGTTCCGGACGTGTCAGCGATCCGCGCGGCAATTGGTTTCGAAGCCCGCATCGAACTCGACGAAGGCCTTTCAAGGGTTCTTGAGCACTGGGACTTCGCCGTACAGCCCGCGGCACGAAAGACCTGGATCCCGACCATCCAGCCTCAGTTTCACTCCACCCTCGACCTGGCGTTGGAGCTACAGGGCGTGCTGGCATCCGGGCGCGTCAGCAACGAAGGGCCGCGGGTCAACGCTCTCGAGGAACAGACCGCCGAGTTCCTCGGGGTGGACGGCGTCGCAGCCACGAGCACGGGCAGCGACGCGCTGATCCTCCTCGCGTGGGCACTCAGACCCCGGCTGAGCGGCAGAAAGGTCATCGTCCCCTCGTTCACGTACATCGCGACCCTCGCGGCGTGGGAGCACGCCGGTTTCGACGTGCTCTTCTGTGACATCGATGACGAGACCTTCACACTCGCGAGCGATGCCCTCTCGCGTCTCCTCGCGGATCACGACGACATCGCCGCAGTGATGGCTGTCACCGCCTACGGCGTGCCGCCGGATCTGGAATCGCTGTCGCGGTTGCTGGCTCCCCGCGGGATCCCTCTACTGCTAGACGACTCTCACGGCTTCGGCTCGAGCTGTGAGGGGCTGCGCTCTTCCCCGCATGTGCTCGCGGCGACGTATAGCCTACACGCAACGAAGGTGCTCCCCGCCGTGGAGGGCGGCCTCGTGTGGACCCGCGATGCCCAGTTGCAGCGTGAGATCGTTCGGCTCCGCGGGCACGGCCTGACCACTCCAAGGCAAGGGTCCACTGCAGGTTTCAACGCGCGGCTCGACGAACTGCGCGCAACGATTGCTCTGGCGCAGCTCGATCGCTTTCCGCTGGTCAACGCACGCCGCCAGGCTTCCGCGCAGCGGCTAAGGGCGGTCGCCCAGCGCTACCCCGCCTTCTTTCAAGTTCAGCGCGTACCAGAGCGCGTGAGTTCGAACTTCCAGAACCTCGCCGTGCGTTGCTTTCCTGGCGCTGGGTCGAGTCTGGATCGGGTGATCGAGGAGTTTGCGCAGCAAGGTGTCGAGGCGCGACGCTACTTTGCGCCACCGCTACATCACCTCGCGAAGTACCCCTCACCCCACGCCCTCCCAAATACCGACGCGGTGTATGACAGCCTACTGTGCCTCCCGATTCATGACGAAATGAGCGAGGCGGCGCTCCGGCAACTGGAGCAAGCAATGCAGGCTGTGGCAGCCGCACACGCCAGCTAGGTTCGGCGATGCGCTGAGCAAGCCAACGCAGACAGGACACCAGATGGACCTCAGCGTCGTTGTTCCGGTTTTTCGCGAGGCGGCAAGCATCCCCGAGCTCGCGCAGCGCTGCGCCGCCGCGGCCCGTGCGACTGGTCTGGAGTTCGAGCTGGTGTTCGTCGACGACGCCAGCGGAGACGAGAGCGCAGCAGTCATTCGCGATCTGCCCGCGTCACTGCAGGCTCGCGTCCTCGAGCTCGCGCAGAACCGCGGTCAGTTCGGTGCCACCCAAGCAGGGCTTCAGCAGGCGCAGGGGCAGATCATCGTGGTCCTGGATGGCGATCTTCAAGACCCGCCGGAAGTGATCACCGAGCTCGTCCACCGGCACCAACGAAGCACATTTCCCCACGGCAATCGCGTTACCTTCGCGGTGAAGACCAGCCGAGAAGATCCACTTTGGTTCACCTTGGGCTACGGCGTCTTCCGTGGGCTACAGAGCAGCCTGGGTAGCGCTCCGCCGGCGGGCTCTGGCAGCTACTGCGCCTTCGATCGCGAGGTCGCCCAAAGGGTCGCAAAGGTGCAACTAAGGGATTCGAACCTCGCCTGGGTGATCGCCGCGCTGGGTTACTCGGGTGAGACTGTTCCCTACGAGAAGCAAGCCAGGGTCGACGGCGAGTCGCGCGTCGGAGCGGTGCGCTTGGCGAAGGAGGCGCTAACCTCGCTGCTGCTAGCAACGAAACCTGGACGCAGTTGGCTGTCCAAGCAGCACGCATTCACCAGACCGAAGGCGCCCCTCTCGGCACGCCGCGCGTTCATTCGGCGGACGGATCGAGAGATCCAGACTCTGTTTGCCGACCTGTCGAGCGCCGCTACGCCAATCACCGAAGGAGAGCTCGAGCCACTTCCGGCTCCGGTACGCCGCTGGCTCGTGCGCAGCGGAGTCGTTGACAAGGCGCGGCCGAAAAGCGTGCGCTTGAGACAGCGGGGACAACTCCGCACGGCTCCAAACGCGCCATACATGACAGCGCAGGCCGACCAGTACTTTCGGCTCCAAGACCCCGCGTTCATTTGGCGCGTGGAGGCCAAGCTGCTCGGACTCGTGCCCTTCACCGGCCGCGATCGTTACGCCAACGGCCACGGAAGCATGCAGATCGAGCTCGCTTCACGCATCAGCGTCGTCGATGCCAACGACGACAAGATTGCCCAAGGCGCTCTCCAGCGATTCCTTGCGGAGATGGTCTGGTACCCGACCGTCGCGTTGGAACCCTATGTCGAGTGGACGCCACTATCTGACAGTGCTGCGCGAGCGACGCTCGCCCACGCAGGTCTACAGGTCTCAGCAGACTTCAGCTTCGACGCACTCGGGCGCGTCGTTTCCATAGCCGCAGAGCGTTTCCTGGGTGGGGGTGAGGATGCAACGCTTCAACCTTGGCGAGTCGACTGTACGAGCTGGCGCAGCCTCGATGCAGTCGAAGTGCCGACGTCGGGCAGTGTGGCGTGGGATCTACCGAGCGGACGCTTCATCTATTACCGCTGGGAAATAGTTGACCTCGAATACGATCGTCCCGCCGTATACGAAGCTGGTAGCCCCTGGAAGTAGCGTCGCGCTCCGGCTGGTCATACTCGGGGCTGCCGCGGAGCCGCATCAACCGCGAGCTAGCAAGTCGTACACGCTCAAGCCGATTTCGACCACGATCAATGCGACGATGTACCACTCGACACGCAGTGAGCGCTTCTCGTTGAGCAAGTTCAGGAACAACTCGGCGCTTCGGTTCAAGAGCGTGAGCTTGCGCTTCAGCACGACGTCGCGTTCACTCAGTTCGAATTCGTCGGCGAGGGCAAGATACAAGCGCTCGAGATCCGGTCGCTCCCAGAGCAGTTCAGGCTTGTCGGCGATCTCGAGCCGACCGACCATTCGATGTTCGATGAGTAACATGGCGGCGACCTGACGCACCAACTCGGAGGATCGTCGGTCGACCTTGCCAGTGCGTTCTAGGTGCACAGCGAGCGGCTCGATGCGCTCGAAAGTCGCTCCGATCCGAGACTCAGAGCGCGCGAGGCTCACGCTCTTTGCGAGCACGTCTGCGACCACTAGCAGTACCTCGAGACTACGGTTGGGCAAGGTCAGCGGATCCGAAACCTTGAGCTGAGTTTCCTCACAGATTTTAAGCGTCACGCCCTCGCGCTCTAGGTCTGAGAATGCATCCTTGACCTGGTGCTGTAGGCGCGCGATGAGCGCGTTCTGCTCAGTGCTCGACAGGTCGAAGCACACGACCGTGCCGTGGCGGAACACGATGGCACTCGGCGCTGCTTCGCTCCCAAGCAACACGGCGCCAGACGCCAAGCGTTCCCCATCGAGGCGCTGAACATCGATGCGTTCACCGAGTAGGATCGCTTGAACCGAAACGTCCGCTGGGTGACCGACGTTGGGAGGCGGGTCTGCCACTGACGCAACCATGCGGCTCCACCTTCAAGCCGCATACCAGTCTCCAGCCAGGCAATTCTTCGGATTGGCCACGCTAGCGGGCGCAGCGGATGCGCGAAAGCCCCTGGAGTGGGCGCACCCGCTGCGCGCTCGAAAAACTCCGAATCCTCTGGGGTCGCGTCGGCTCCCACCAGGAAAGGAGGTACTGCAATGCGTAGATTCCGCTTCGTGCCTGTTATCTTGAGCGCCGCCCTGGCCCTGACGAGTGTCGCTTGCACCCAAGGGCAATCCGACACTCAAACTCCCCACGGCAATTCGAGCCAAAGTCCAAGCGCGCTCTCGGCTGCCGAGCAAGAAGGCCTGATCTTCACTCGAGAAGAGGAGAAGCTCGCCCGCGACGTGTACAGCGCGCTGGCGGATGGGCGCCCGATCTTCGACAACATCAGCTCGAGTGAGCAACGCCACTTCGATGCGATCGGCGACTTGCTGGATAAGTACGGCCTCGAAGATCCAACCGTCGGACTCGGTGCGGGTCAGTTCTCGAACCCGGACCTGCAGAAGCTCTACGACGACTTGGTTGCTCAAGGGAGCCATGGTCCCGACGACGCCCTCGAGGTCGGCTGCTTGATCGAAGAGCTGGATATCCACGACCTGGATTCGGCCCTCGCAGCAACCACGCACTCGGATATCCAAAGCGTGTACGAGAACCTGCAGCGCGGTTCACGCAACCACTTGCGAGCCTTCTACGGGAACCTCACCTCCGGCGGCGGTGACTACACCCCGGTCCACCTCGATCAAACGAGGTTCGATCAAATCGTGAGTTCCGAAAAAGAGATGGGTGGGGGTATGTGACCACCCGTCGCCTACGGACTCCCGCCGCTGAGGCGCGCGAGAGCATGCTCGACGCCACGCGCCTGAGCGGGACCGTAGCCCAAAGCGAAGTACGCGGCGTACGCCGTGCCCAGGACGGTTGCGAGGACCAGGGCGCGGCGCACGGCGGGCCGCCTGCGCCCAAACCAGCCGACCCCTCCCCCCCTCTTGCTCTGAGAACTCACCCATCCGGCGAACAACCCACGCAGAAGCAGCAGGCCGCCTAGCATCGCGAGCACCCGAGCGACCCACAACTGCCGACGCAGCGTACGACCTTCTTGGGTGAGCTGACCGGCCAGCGTCCCTCGCCATTCGCCTGGGCCATTTTCCGCGCGGGTATCTTGGAGAACCAGGTCGGCTACCCACGCCGGGTGATCGGACAGGGCCATGCGCTGACCATCATCGAGGTTCACGCTCTCGCTGAGTGCCTGGCGCGCTTCGGCGATCTGCATCCCTGCGGTGAAGATGCGGTCCAGGCCTTCACCGCCCGTAACCTCATTCAGCTTGAGCTGATCGCTCAGCCAATCCGTGGCGTGCTCCCCGGGCTCGACGTTGAAGTCGCCTGCAACTAGCGCGTGCTGTGCGGGGCGCTCTCTCAGCCAGTCGGCGAGCTCGATGGACTGAGCAAGCCTTACGGGAGCGTAGTTACCCGTGCGGTACGCGGCTTGCCAGTGGGTGTTCACCAGCTGCACCCGCCGGTCGCCGACCTCAATCGTCACAGCCAGGGCCGCCTTCCGGCTGAGCCAGTCGAGGTGATAAGGCGTGTGTGGCCAGCGCCCCAGCTCGTAGTCGATCCGAGCGACCTCATGCAGCGGGCGGTCCGCAGCGATCAACAGACCGCTGCAGCCGTAAGCCGCAAACCGTGCGGAAGCATCGTGTACTTGATGCTTGAGACCGGCGGCGGCCAGGTCGGAGATCACCCGCTCGGCGTCGGCTTCACTCCAAAGCTCCTGGAGCAACACGACGTTGGGGCGCAGCGCCCCAAGTGCGGGGCCGACACTGCTCATGCGCGCCTCGCGGGCGTCGGACACGAAGGGCACACCCCACACGTTCCAACTGACGACGCGCAAGTCAGCGGGCCTGCTCTCAGCACCCGCGACGCTGGGCCACAGGCAAAGCAAGATGGTAAGAAGACAGACGAGCGCTCGCAACGTATCGAGCACAAGGCTATCACGCAGAAGCGCTGCCGCTAGTGCTTTTCCTCACGGCAACTGACGGAGGTCCGCGCTACCCAGCTCGCTGCCAATGCTCACTGTTCGCGGCCCCGAGCGTGCGAGCTCCACGCGCCAGCGTTTTTCCCCTGAAGCGACGAAGAGAGCGTCCCCTTCCTGAACCAATTCGAAGTGCTTGAACTCCACACCTTCAGGCGTCTTCAGGGCCACGCCGCCCGCGTTCACCTCCACGATGACACCAACCAACGCCGCGTCGCCGCCCCGGACGTGCTCCACACGCCAGCGCCCAGCGAAAGGTCGCGCTGCCGGAGCGATGAGCTGAGTGTTGGTGACTTGGGGAGCAAGCTCGCGCCAGCTGGTTGCCCCGAGCGCCAGCAACACCACGAACGGCACGACATATTGGGCGCGTAGGAGTCGGCGCAAGCGACAGATGCGCTGACGCAGGTTCTCTGGGGAAACAGCCTCCTGCCGCGCAATTTCCAGCAGGCTTTCACCTGCATGTTCGCGCAACAGCCAGCTCAATGCGTGCCGCTGACGCGGTTCCGTCAGCTCATCGTCGATGCGCCGCAAGACGTCCCGCGCCTCGAAGGCTTGGGCGCCCAAGCCGGAAGCAGGCGACTCGAGATCGACGACCTCCGCGGCTGGTGAGCGCCGTCGCTGACGAAACACGTCCGCCACCTTGCGGCGCAGGATCCCGTGAATCCAGCGGGGAAGAGCCTCTGCCTCGCTCGGCACGTTGGGAGCAGCCACGGCAGCGCACAAGACCGCTTGGACGACGTCTTCTGCTTCCTCCTGCAGTCCACGGCGCCGCGCGTAGGCCTTGAGCGCGACGCGCATCTGGGGATCGCTGACGAGCTGGTTCAGGGCGGTGTCTGCGGCGAGGGCGGTCATGGGTGCAGGTCTATCGGCGCGCGACCTTCAGCGTGACACCCATTCTGGTGCTTGTTGGCGCTTTTTCTGACTCAACGTCCAAGCTTCCGCCGCTTCCCCTTCGTGCCAACCTGGGCCGGGCCGAAGCGTCGCGAAAAACAGCTACCAATGGCCCAGTTTCAGAGCTGGCCTGGCTCTTGCTCGCCAGCGCGCCTCGAAAAGCCTAGCGCGCGGGGTCGATGCCCAGCTCCGGCGAGGGCGCTCGCACGGAGGTCGAAACCGACTCGACTCCGAGCTCTGCCAGCCACTCCTCGATGCCCGACGAGCGCACTGGAGCCGCGTCCGCACTCCGCCATGGCAACTCAGGCCACCAGCGCTCGAAGCGGGGAACCGACGCGGGCTCGAAGCGACCCCCTGGACGCGGGATCACGCTTTGAATCCCCGCGGAACGACTTGCCGCGACGATTCGCTCCGCGGGCTCGGTCCACGGATGCAAGGCGAGGTTGAACGTGCCCCAATGCACCGGCATCAGCACCTTTCCACGTAGCAGCTGATGCGCCAGCACGGCTTGCTCGGGGCCAATGTGCACGTCCGCCCACGCCGCATCGTAGGCGCCCGACTCGATCAACGTCACGTCGAACGGACCGAGCCGCTCACCGATTTCCGCGAAGCCCGGAAACATCCCCGTGTCGCCACTGAAGAAGGCCCGGTGTTCCCGACCGATCAGGCAGAAGCTACCCCACAGCGTGGTGTTACGATCCAGGAAGCCGCGCCCAGAGAAGTGCCGGGCGGGCGTGCACACAAGACGTAGATCATCGACAATCGTCTCTTGCCACCACTCGAGCTCGCGGATCCGCTCTGCCTCGATGCCCCAGTACTCGAGATGCGCCCCCACCCCGAGGGGTACGATGAACGGTGCGCGGCTCAGGCGCGCGAGCGCGACGACGGTCTCCGCGTCCAGGTGGTCGTAGTGATCGTGACTCAAGACAATCGCATCGAGCTCCGGCAGCTCTTCGAGCGCGATGGGTGGAGCAAAGAAGCGCTTCGGTCCAAACAGATTCGACGGCGACGCGCGCCCCCACACCGGGTCGGTCAACACCCGCTTACCGTCGATTTCGATCAACATCGACGAGTGACCAAACCACGACACGCGGAGCCCGCTGCCCGGGTGCGCCGCGTAGTCTGCGCGCGTCCGCTGCTCGATTGGTAGAGCAACGTTCGGTTCGCGATTCTCTGCGCCAGCCAGCCACTTCTTGGTGGCGAGCCACATGTCGTCACGCATGGGTAGTGCGTTGTGAAAGCGCCCCTCACGAACCATCGACGAGCGCTGAATACGGGCCAGGCATTCGCCGCTCGGCCGTTTCCCCATGGCATTCCAGAGATTCACGTCGGAAATTCCTAGTGCCGAAGCGTTTGGGAGCAACCCCCGGGGCAGGTTCGCTCCGGGCTCGCGGCATCGCGCAAAGAGCGGGACTCTGGCAGGTACGTCGAGAAAAGCGCGCGAGTTTCAACAGATTGGCCGAGCGCCGCTATTTGCACTTCACCGTCGCGGTGCCTTTGCCAAACAGCAGATCCGCACCGCAAGCACTGGCGCAGCCGTTCACCTCGTCCGAGTCTTCCTTCGCAGCGGGGTTCGCCCTGCGACACCAGTCGCGACAAGCGGCGTGACGAGCCGCCAGCCGATCCTTGCCCTTACCCTTCGCCGGCTTGCCCTCGTAGCTGAGAGTCGCTGAGCACGCGTCCGAGTCGCTGCCACCGCAAGCGAGCAGCGCCCAAACGAGGCACAGCAAGCAGCCAGCGCCCGCCGGTCCCGCGCGCCTCACAGGCACTCCACCTTGGTGGGTGCCGCTCCGGAAGCCATGTCCTTACCGCAGCGCGCCACGCACGCCGCCTTCTCCGACTTGAGGTTCAAGAAGATATCAAAGCTCTTGTTGGTCTTCGCGGCCCTGCCCTTCGGCGTTAGCTTGTACCGTTTCCACGCGGCATCAAGCGTCGGGTCACCGAAGTCGCAGTACGCCAGGCAACTACCGCTCTTGGCGCTCTTCTCGGCGGCAGCCAGGCTGTCTCCAGTGCCCAGCGAGGAGTAGCGCAGGCTGCCGACCTGAACAGCGGCAACGCACTGCTTTTGGTTTTGCTGGCAGCCGAGGAGCGCAGCCAGCACCACAGCGCCTGCTAGCGGGAGCGTATTTCGCCAAAGAGCGCTGCTCATTCGAGCACTCTAGTGCCCTGGAACACTTGATTGCAACGAGCTCAGCCCCCTGCAGCCGCGGTCAGCACGATTCGCTCACGCTTCGACACCACGACACCACCAGGTTTCTCCACGGTAACCGCGAAGAGGGTAGGTTCATCCACATGCAGCTTGGGGTCGATGGCGACCACCACTTCCCCACTGGAGTCCACGTCGAAGACGCCGCCGTCCACCGGGTAGCGTTCGTCTTGGCCCTTGGCGAAGATCCAGAGCTGATACTGCGCCTCTTTGGGGTCATTGGGCTTCAGGCCCTTGAAGCGCATGTAACCAACCTGACGCGCACCACTCCACACCACATCACCCGACGCGCCGCTCGCAGCTTCGTCCTTCGTCGCGCTCCAGCTCAGCTTCACCGCCTGACCCCCTTCGAGCAGCGCCTGGCGCTCTTCCACGGGAGTTGGAGGAGGCGCGGCGTCGACCACGGGTTCGACGCTCGGCACTTGAGGCGGCAATGCCGCGACGGGCTCTGTCGGTCGCTGACTCAGCACGGCCGCCGTCACGAGCAACGCAACCGCTGCGGCAGCCCAGCCAAGGTAACGCCCCCAGTCAAAGCCGGCTCCAGGCACCCCTGCTCGGGACTTCGTCTGACTTGCGTCTGGTGCACCTTGGCTCAGGTTGGCCGGCGCCGCGGTCAGGGCCCATCCATAGGCCGTTGCTGCTGCCTCGAGGCGCTTCTCCAGTTCCTCGGGGATTCGCTCCGCGTTCACTCCCCCCAAACCCAGCACGCCGAGTTCCAGCTCTGCTGCAGCGAGTTCGAAATCTGTCGGGGAGTGCGGGTCATCGAGCGAGGCCAGGAATGCTCGCTCGTCTGCTTCGTCGAGGAGCCCCAGCGCGTGGTCACACGCGCGTTCCGCTTGCGGTGTCAGGTCGCTCACAGCTCCTCCTCCGCGCTGGCAGTCGCTTGACGTGGCTCTGAACTCTTGGAGCGCAAGCGCTCTCGGATACGATTCAGACCCCGTCGCACATGGGTCTTCACCGTACCGAGCGGCAACGCGGTTTGCTCCGCGATTTCGCCGTGACTTAGCCCGTTCACCACCGCCAACATCAGCACTCTTTTCTGATCCTCAGGGAAAGTATCCAGCTCCTCCAGTACCCTGCGTGCGTCCACGCTCGCTTCCATCTGGCGCTGCTGCTCACTTGGCAGCTCCAGGTCGACCGTCGCATCCTCTGGGCGCGCGGCGCGACGTCGCAAACGATCGATCAATCGGCGGCGCGCGATCACCGCGACGAAGGTCGCTTCACTCGAGCGCTCCGGCTCATAGCGGGATGCGTTGCGCCAGACCTCGAGCAGGATCTCCTGCACCAGGTCCTCAGCGTCAGCACCTCGGCCAAGACGCCGTGCAACGAGTGCCCAAACGAGTGGGCCGAATTCGCGGACGCACTGGGAGACCGCTGCGCGATCCCCCAACGCTACACGTTCAAGCAGCGTACCCACGACGAGCTGCCCTACTCAAACTGGCGCGCCACACCCAAGTTCTCTGCAGCCGACGGGTAAACGAGCCGCATTCCGCTGGGTCGATCGCCGGCCTCAGCGGCCAAGCTCCCATCGGGTTCGAGTTGGATCCCTGAGGGAATGAGTAGCTTGTCGGTCAGGTGCAAGAGGCCGTTCTTGGCTAGCCAGGTCTCCTGAACCAACGCCTGTCGATTCACGAGCAGACGGTCGGATGCCCACTCAAGTGTCAGGGAACGTCCTTCCAGGCTCGGAACGCGGCCAGGGGGTGGAGGCTCCGACCAGATGCCACGAGTCACGTGGAACTCCGCCACATCGAATAGAAGGCTCGTGGTCTCGCGGGCGAACCAACCTTCAAAGGCTGTCGGAGAAAGCTCAAACGCGGAGTCCAAGGGAGCAAACACGGTGTAGCTGCCCCCCTCGTCCAGATCCTCGAACAGCCCAGTCGCCAGCAAGCATCGGCCAAAGTGGCTCAGCCGCGACTCCTCGCGGATGAGGCTGGCCAGTGAGCGGTCCGGGCGCCGAACCAAGCGCGCCCCGCCTGGAGTTCGGCAGTCAAACGTGGGTTCTTCGGGTTTGGGGGTGAGGAAAGCCGTGCGCACGTTGGAGGCTTCGTACGCCGGCGCCGCTTGGATTTCCGATTCTGCGATTTCGCGTCGAGTTGGTGACCGAGAGGCGCGAACAACCCCAATTCATGGGAGGCGCACGGCGGAAAACCAGAACTCCTCGATCGCCTGGACGGCGGCTTGGTAGCTGTGCAGGTCGCCGGGCTTGCGCACGTAGCAATTCGCGCCCAAACGGTAGCTATCTGCCACATCGCGTTCGGCATCCGATGAGGTGAGCACCACGGTGGGAATGCTTCTGAGGTCATCGTTCAGAGCCATCGCTGCGAGCACATCCACCCCGCCCAGCTTGGGCAAATTCAGGTCCAGCAAGATCAAGTCAGGCGTATGGACAGCGGCATACTCAGCCTCGCGCCGTAGATAGCGAATCGCGGCGTGCCCATCGTTGAGCACGGTGATGTCGTAGGCACCCGCCGTCAGGCTGTCCAAGACCAGGTCCACGTCGCCTGGGTTGTCTTCCACGATCAAGAGCTTGTGTTTGCTCACTTCTCCTCCGCGAGGGGCGCCGCTTGGAGCGTAAAGCAAAACGTGGTGCCCTGAGCGACGGAGCTGTCGAGCCAGATGTTGCCACCATGGCGCTCCACGATGCGCTTCGCGATGGAGAGCCCGATGCCACTACCGGAGTAGCGCTCTCGGCCGTGGAGGCGCTGGAACATTTGAAACACCCGTGAAGCGAACTGCGGATCGATACCAATCCCGTTGTCCGCCACCCTGAAAAGCCACTCGCCCGCCACGCGCTCCGCCGAGACCTCGATGCGCGGCTCTTCCGAACGAAACTTGAGGGCGTTGCCCAACAAGTTCTGAAAGAGCTGCTCGAGCTGCCCTTCGTCCGCCCAGACGACTGGGAGCTCACCCACCACGACGTCCGCTTGCGCCTCGACAACACTCACACCAAGCACCGCAAGCACCCGACGACACACCTTCCCTGAGTCCACTAGGACAAGCGGCTTACCTTGGGACCCGACGCGAGAGTAGGCGAGCACGTCGGAGACCAGCTGCTGCATGCGACGCGCGCCATCGACGGCGTAGTGAATGTAGCGATCCGCCTTGTCGTCGAGCTGACCCGAGTAGCGCTTCGCCAGCAGCTCGGTGTAGGTCGCGACCATTCGCAACGGTTCCTGCAGATCGTGGGACGCGACGTACGCGAACTGTTCGAGCTCAGCGTTGCTTCGCATGAGCTCATCGTCCTTATTTTTCCTTGTGGTAATATCAATGATCGCAGCAAGCGTGAACGTGCCCTCTTCGGACTCAAACGGATTCAGTCCGATTTCGATAGGGAACTCACTGCCATCTTTGCGCTGTCCAAATAGGTCGCGCCCGGCCCCCATCGCGCGCGCTTGAGGCTGCTTGAGAAACTCCGAGACGAGCTCGGGGTGACGCTCACGGTAGCGAGTCGGCACGAGGGTCTCTAACGGCTGCCCGATGAGCTCGCTCCGCGCATAGCCGAAGAGATCCTCGGTTCGACGGTTGACCAGTGTGATCTTCCCCTTGGAGTCGGCCAGCACCATGGCATTGGGTGCGGCCTCGACGACCAAGCGAAACTTCGCTTCAGCCCGACGTCGCTCGGTGATGTCCGTGATCGTGGCTAGGGTGAACTTGCCATCGGGGGTATCGAGCGGACTCAGACCGATCTCGACCGCAACCTCGCTGCCATCCTTGCGCTTGGCAAATAGCTCTCGCCCCGCACCCATCGCGCGTGAGCGAGGACAAGCAAAGAAGCTCTCAACCAGCTCTGGGTGCTGCCCCGCGAAGCGCTCGGGCAAGAGCACCTCGATCAGGCTGTCCAGGAGTTCATCCCGAGTGTAGCCGAAGAGATCTTCCGCGCCCTGGTTCACCAGGGTGATGCGCCTTTCCGCGTCCACCATCAGCATGGCCGTGGGCGCTCCCTCCACGATCAAGCGGAACCAGCTATCTGTGTGAGCACCTTGCGGCGTCGTCCCGGTCATCTCGGGAGAGTATACGGCCAGCCTCGAGCCCGCCGAAGCGGCGCACGGCTCAAGCTAGAGAATGCAAGAGATGTAGGAATCGCCAGCCGTTGAAGATGGGTGCTTTTCAACACGCAGGTTGAGCGAAAGCGCCCACATGGCGCGGACCCGGGCAGCACAAGCTCCAGGCATGTCTGCCCTGCTGCATCGCACGCTGCTCCGCAAGATCGCGACCGAGGGATTCGCAGTTCTCGCGCTGGTTGCCTTGGGCGGCTGCGACGTGAACCAGACGTCCGCAGAGACTGCGCTTGCCCCCAATCCCGATCTCGAAGGCGAGACCGAGCTCACGTGGCAGGAGGCGACGCTGACCAACTTCGAGTCCTATCCAGATCCGGGAAGCAGCGAGTGCATCGAATTCAGCGGATGCGACTACGCCGGCTACTTCGCGGCGTTTCCTGGAGTCCAGCAATCCCCGGAGTGGGTCGAGATGCATAACATCGCGGCGGTTCACTCAGACGACTTTGGGAGCCTGCGGGGCAAGACGCTGCGCGTCCGCGAAGGCGGAAGGCGCATCGACGTGACCGTCTACGACCTGTGCTCGGACAGCGACTGCGACGGCTGCTGCAGCAGAAACCGCGAGGAAACGGGTTTCCTGATCGATCTAGAAATCAACACGGCCGACCGCTTCGGCGTGTACGGCGGTGTCGTACAATGGGCGTGCCTGGATTGTTGAACTGACCCAGCGATCCGGCTTCTGAAACGTCCAATGGCCGATGCAACGGTCTAGAGTTGGGCCCATGGATTCCGCTTGGCTACCGCAGTGCGCTGCGCTTGGCCTATGGCTCGGCGGCTGTGCAGCGCCGCAGCCCGCCGTCACGACCGCACAGGTCGACGTCCCAGTCGGCAGCGCAACGGCAAGCAAGCGCACCTCCCCCCCAAACGCCCCGGCGTGTCCGAAGCCGAAGCACGACGAGTACGACCCACCGTGGCACCGCGGCTTCGTCAAGGAGCCTTGTGTTCGCGATGCCCGGGGGCGTTGGGCAAGTCGGGGCGATCCGACTGACGTTGACGGTTGGCGCCACTTCTTGGACTTCACGCCTGCAACGGGGGCTGAGGCCGAGCCGTTCAGCATCGAGGTCATATCCCCCATGGATATCGCGCTGCGTACGGATGGCGCGTGTGTCGTGATTGACCTGAAGGATCATATCAGCCTGGTTTCGCCGAGAGGCGAGCTACTGTGGCGCAAGCCATTTCCACGCTGTGGATATGTTCATGCAACCGCCATCAGCTACGATCACCACATCAGCCTGGGCTGCGGCTACTCGCTCCTGCACTTCCAACCCAACGGAGACTTGAGCTATCAGAAGTGGCCGTTCGGCGATCACAGTCTGGGCGGGCCGTGGGTCGACCGCGACGGCACGCTCTACGTCACTGGCGAAGGCAGTGTGGCGGCATTGGATCCCCACGGAGATGTACGTTGGAAGGTCTCGACCGGATTCAATCGCGCGACGAGTCAGCTCGGGTGGTCAGCCGCAGGAGATCTGGTCTTCGACACCAGCATGGCTGAAATTCACTCGGACCCAGCCAAAACGAACGGCATGCGGATCTACTGGGAGACCGAACCCGGCGAGCTCTTCGTGCTTTCCAGGTCAGGCAAGATCATCAGTCGGGAGAAGCACGACAACGTGCCAGCAAAAGGCTGGCCCGAGACGCTCCCCTACCCGCAAGACGGCGCGCACCGCGTCGACGGTCCGTAGATCGCTTCGCGCGAAGTGGGTTTGGGGGTGAGGGAGCGCCGGCGTGCTATGAACTCGCCATGGCGCGCAGCCGCGACTTCGATTTGGAACAGGCGCTAGACGGCGCCGTAGAGCTATTCTGGCGCCAGGGCTACGCCAGCACCTCCGTGCGGCAACTCTGCGAGGCGATGGGCATTCAGCCGGGGAGCTTCTACGCCGCGTTCGAGAGCAAAGAAGCCTGTTTTCAGCGTTCCCTCGAGCGTTACCTCACGCTTCAGGTGCTGCCGATACCGCCAGGCCCCGAGGCGATCCGCGCTTGGTTCGACGCGATCACCCACGCGAGTCGCGGCGGCAAAGGTTGCTTGCTGGTGAACTCTGCCGTGGAGCTGCCGAACTTGGACGCCGACAGCCAGCGGGTCGTGGCTGAGCGGATTCACGGCCTCGAGCGCTTCTTCGGTCGCTGTCTTGCGGGGCGAGATGACGCCAAGGAGCGCGCTGAAGATCTCGCCGCCAGCGTGATCGCCATTCATGTGATGGCCCGCAGCGGGGCCAAACCCAGCAAGCTCAAGGGTCTGGCCAAGCGCGCGCTGAGCGCCGCGCAGCTCGGTTGACGGACCTTTTGCTGGACCCCGCTTGACTATCTTGAACGATCGTTCAAGATAGCGCCCATGTTGGCGAGCGCGTTGGTGTACCTGGTGGCGGTCTTGCACGTTCTGTTCATGCTCCTCGAGACGTTCCTCTGGACGACTCCAAAGGTGCGCGCGCGCTTTGGCAACAGCGCCGCCGAGGCCGAGACGACCCGCGTCCTCGCAGCGAACCAAGGCGTCTATAACGGCGCGCTCGCGGTGGCGCTGATCTGGGGTCAAGTCGCGCACCAGCCGAGCGTGGTGAAGAGCGTGCTGGCTATCATCGTCGCCGTGGGCCTATACGGCGGCTACAGCGCCAAGCGCTCGATCATCGTGATTCAAGCGCTCCCCGCCGCCGCGGCGCTGCTCGCCGCTTGGTAAACCTCAGGGCTTGACCGTTGCCGCGCGGCGATAAAACAGGCCCTGCCAGTCTTCGGAATCGCCGATCGGCACGTACACCGCTTTGTTGTGTAGCAGCACTCCGCCGGCGAAGTAGGTGTGCGGCTCCGTCACGCTGAGCTCGTACACCACGCTTGGTCGCTTCAACTCGAGGGGCGTCACCTCCAGGGACTGACCGCTGACGCTCAAGAGGCGCGAGCCGGCCTGCACACGCCCGGCTTCGACCCACGCGCCGTCACTGAACACTGGGTGGTGAGCGGTGACGAAGAGCCGACCGAGCTGAACGAGCTCCGCCGCGTTGTGGGCTTCGATGTGGGTCACGCGTGCGCTGGTCACCCGCTTCTGCGAGACGTCAAAGCTAGTCACCGGGGCGCCGGGGACAAGGCGCTCGACCGCCACGTCACCAGCGGGCGTTGCGATCGGCGTGCCCTCAGCAACACAAGTGAAGTGGCTGAAGACATCGTAGAGAACCTCTTTTCCCGACGGATCCACCAGGACCTCAATCACGGTCACGTCATATTCCGAACTCTCGAGCGTGTAGCGGAAGGAGCGGTTCTTTGCTTCGTCTTCGAGTACCGCAGCCGTCGCCTTGACCTTCGGCGTGCCTTGGCGATCCTGCACCCACTTGGTGGTAATCCCGGTCAGCTCGGCGAGGGAGCGAAAACGCGGAGAAGGGGCCTCGACCTGATACTCGAGCGGTCCAGCAGATAGCCGCACCGTGCGCGTGTCTGTCGTGCTCCCACGCTGCTTGGCCTTGAAGGTGGCGCTCAGGCTAATACGATAGGTCCCGGGCTCCTTCAGCCAGTCCTTTGGGGCTTCCTTCCAGGCGGTGGACAGCCCGTAGCTGAAGTGGATGCCGCGTCGGTCGAGCTTCAGCGAAAGCTGTGTGGACAATAACGGCTGTACCCAAGGCGACGCGACGACACCAACCTGGAGCACCTGCTTCTGTCGCTTCGGGCTCTCCAGCGTGACTTCGAGGCTCTCGAGCACCTCCTTGAAGTCCAGCGTCTCTTGCCAGGCCGGGTCCCCTTTTGGTGGCATCTTTTCCGCACGGACACGCAAAACGAACCCTAGAGGGTCGTCACTCGTGACATCTGATACGAGTGGGCGAAGCTCGAGGGCGAGGCCTTCGTTGAACGCCCCCTGCACCGCCTTGGCAAGGATGGGAGGTGTGCGTTTGCTGGGAGCCGCGGTGGGCTGGACGCTCCCCACTGGCGCTGGGGTACTTGAAGGCGCGGGCGTCGTTTTGCCCTTGTCCTTGCACCCACCACAAAGCAAGAGCGCCAAAGCGGCCCAGCGAAGCGCTTGAGCTCTCAAGGAAGTCCAACTCTCGTGTAGTTCATTGACCTGCCCACTAGCTCTCGATCACGAACAGCAGCTCGTCCGCGAGGTTTGCGTCCAAGGCTTGAAGCGCTTCATGCTGCTTTCGCGCGGCATCGTTGTGACCCAAGTTTGCGTACCCGACGCCGAGGCCATACCGCAGCCGAGCGTTGTCCGGCTCGAGGAGCAACGCCTCCTGGTACGCATCCACCGCGCGCTGGTGCTCCCCGAGTTCCGTGAGCGCCAAGGCAAGCTGTACGTGGGCTTCGGCCCGATCGGGGTCGAGCTGGACGACGCGGTCGTAAGCGACGACCGCATTGTCCAGGCGCTTCAGTCGCTCGAAGAGGCGGGCCAGCTGCAGCAGCGTGCTGACGTCGTCGAGCCCCAGCTCAACCGCCTTGAGGCAGGCCGCCGCGCCTTCGTCCGTGCGCCCCACCTTCAGGTAGCCAAAGCCGAGGGCCGCGAACAACGACGCGTCATCGGGAGAGAACTCCGTAGACTTCTCCCAGGCGGCGATCGCCTCTTCCGTGCGCCCGGTATGCATCAGCGCAGCCCCGAGGGCGTACTGCGCGTGAGCGTGGTCTGGATCCATACGGAGACAACGCTTGAAGGCCGCTGCGCTCTCGTCGTGGCGCCCCATTCGCTGATAGGCGACGCCCAGGCGGTGGTAGCCCTCCGCGGAAGGCTCCTTCTTCAGGAGCTTGCTCAGCGCGAAGACGGAGCCTTCATGGTCGCCAGCCTCTTCACTCGCCTGAGCAAGCTGATCGATCAACTCGTCGGATTCTGGACTTAGCTCCAGCGCGGCCTTGAGCGCAGCGACTGCGCCCGCAGCGTTCCCTGCGCCAAACTCAGCTTGCGCAAGCGCCTGGTAAACGCCGGAGTCCGCCAGCCCCGACTCCACCGCTGCCCGGTAGGCCTCGGCCGCGACCGCGTGATCGCCCGCCTCCGCGGCCGTGTCTGCCAGCAGCAGCTGGGCGTCGCTACGTGAGGCGTCGATAGCCAGACAGTGCTGCGCCGCGGTGGTCGCGTCGCCGATGTAGCCGAGTGCTCGCAGACTCACCGCGAGGCAGTACCAGTCGTGGGCGTTCACGTCCGCGCTCTGGGTCACCACCTGCAAGGCGTCCACCGCCTGCTCATGCTGCTCTGCCGCGGAGGCACTGTAGCCAAACAAGCGTTGAGCTTCGATGCGCTCGGGTTCGAGGTTCACGGCCTGTCGGAACAAGTCGAGCGCGGTCCCCGCTTCACCGCGGTCGCTGTGCGCCTCGCCGAGCCGACACAGCACCGCTGCGCTCACGTGGGCAGCCTTCGCTCGCTCGAGCGCCTGGATCAGCTGATCCAAGCGTTGCGTGCGTCGACACAGGTCACTCAAGAGCTGCAGACCCTTTTCCGACGTGGGGTCCAGCGCGACAGATTTCGCGAGAGCGCTCACCGCGTCGTCGAGGCGCTTGAGCTTGATGTACAACGCGCCCAAGCGCATGAGCGCGTTCGCGTTTTTGGGGTCGAGCTGCACGGAGCGCTCGAAACTCCCAAGCGCCTCGTCGTTCTTGCCTTGCGCCAGCTCCGCAATCGCCAGCTGATAGTAGCCCGCTCCGTCTTCCGGTTGCAGCTCCACGAAGGCGCGCCCCGCTGCTTCGGCGCCGGCGAAGTTCTTCAGCGCCAAATCGCACTTTGCCACATGGAAATATGCGGCAGCGTGACGGGGATCCGCGGCCGTGGCCTGTGCGTAGGCCGTCCTGGCGCCTTGGACGTCGCGCTCGCCCTCCAGCGCGCGACCGAGCTGGAAATGTGCCTCAGCGTTGTCGTGAGCAACACCCAGGGCGCGCTCTGCGCTCTCCTTCGCATCAGCGTAGGCTTCTAGCTCGTTCTGAGAGGTTGCCGCCAGCACGAGCGCAAGCGCGTCCGTTGGCTGCGTGGCCACCAAACGTTCGAAGCGTGAGACGGCGTCCGCATGACGACCAGCGCGTGCGAGGCTGATCCCGAGCAAGCGGATCACCTCCAGGTCGTCGGACAGCTGTTCAGCGCGCTCCAAGGCAGCAATCGCTTGATCGGCCTGCCCCATCCCGGTGCACAGGATCCCGAGGCGCTTCTGCAGCTCGGGATTCTGATCATCGAGCTCCGCCGCGCGCTGCAAGCAGGCCATCGCGTCGTCCGGATTGATGCGCTCATAGGCCGTCGCGAGCTGCGCCCACGTCTCGGCGTGCTCGGGTCGCAGCTCACTAGCGCGCCGCAGGACGTCAACGGCCTCACCTTGGCGCCCAACCGCGATCAGCACGTAGCCGTATGCGAGGAAGGCGTCTGCTTCGTCTGGCAAGAGCTCCGTCGCTCGCTTGAGCTTCGGCAACGCGTCCCCGTGGCGACCGACGGCCGCCAGGCACTCCCCGAGCCTCAAGTTGGTCTCGGGATCGTCCGGGTTGGCGTTCAAGGCCGTTTCCAACGCATCCAGCGCCGCTGCGGCGTGGCCCAAGCGCGCTCGGCAAAGTCCCATCGCACGGTGCGCCGCCGGAAAGTCAGGTTGGACCTCGGTCGCAGCGTAGTAAGCCTCGATCGCTTCAGGGTACTCACCCAGCTCCGCGGCGCTATTTCCCAGCTCGAAAAATGCCGCCGCGTTCTTCGGCTCGACAATCGTTACCTTACGGAAAGCTTCAAAAGCCTGGCGATGCTCCCCTAGCGCCCCGAGGCGCAAGCCCACTTGAAAGCGGATCTGCATGTCCGCCGGGGCGCCATTCATCGCCTTCATGAAGGACTGCATCGCCTCACGCGCGAGGCCTTGCTCCTGGTACACGGCGCCGAGCTCGAGGGCAGCTTGAGGCGAGCTGCCGCCCAGCTCATCCACGCGTTTCATCGCCTGCGCTGCGTCTGCGGTGCGCCCCAGCTGGCGGTAGTGGGCCCCGAGCTTGCGCCAGCTGTCCACATCCGCGTCCACCAACGCCACGCGCTTCTCGAGTGCGAGCGCCGCCGCCGCTGCGTCCCCAAGCGCTTCACAGCTATCTGCCAGCAGGCCCCACAGCTCTGCGTCGTTGCCGAGCGCGGGCGCAGCGACGTCGAGCGCTGCACGCGCAGGCTGCCACTCCCCCGCCTGAGCGCGCAGGCGACCAACCACCGCTTGAGCGGCGGCATTCGTCGGCTCCAACCGAACCACCTGCGCGTTGGCTTCAAGCAAGCCCGCGTCGCCCGTTACGGAAGCCAGCTCCGCCGACGCCCGTAGCACAGCGAGTTGCTTCCACGCGGTAACATCATCCGGCTCGAGACTGACGAGCTGGGTCAGCGCTTGAGCGGCCGGCGCTACCTGGTTCAGCTCACCGCGCGCTCCAGCGAGGCGACGCCACAGCGCCGCCTCCTGCGGGTGAGCCTGCACCAGCTCGCTCAGCACGTGCTCGAGCTCCGATTGGCGCCCAAGGCGCTCCAGAGCGTCGGCGTATCCGCGCCGAAGTTCGTCGCTCGGTGCCTCACGTAGCGCCTTGTTGAAGGCGACCGCGGCCTTGCCGTCTTCGCCGAGGGCCACAGCGAGGCGAGCCATGGCGGGGTGCGCGGGGGCGAAGGCAGCGTCGAGCTCCAGCGCGCGCGCGTAGGCTTCGAATGCAGGACGCGTCTCCCCGAGGTTATCTAGCGCTTGCGCCAGCTGCTTCGCGGCTCGCGCGTCTGCCACCGCGCTCGCTTCACCCAGATTGGACTTCACCTCGCCCCAACGCTGGAGGCTGAAGAGCGCGTCTGCCAACTTGAGCTTCAACCCAGGGTCATCGGCGCCAAGGCGAATCGCGCGCTCCAAGGCGTCGGACGCGCCGCTCGAGTCTCCAAGGCGGTGCCGAGCGAGCCCCAGCGAGGAAAGCAGATTCGGGTCCTCCGGACGCAACGCGACCGCGCGCTCATACGCGCTCGCCGCTTCCGTGTCGTTGCCCAAGCGCTCGAGAGCACCCGCCAGCGTGACATGCAGGGCCAACTGGTCCGGGCGCGCCTCTACGGTTTGACGCAGGTACGGAAGCGCCTCTTCGTCTCTACCCAGGCGCACCAGCAACCTACCGAGCACGGACGCGCCGGAGTGAAAGGTCGGGTCCAGAGTAATCGCTTGTTTCAATGCGGCAATACTGCCGTCTGGGTCCTTCAGCTTGACGCAAGCCTCACCGAGTAGCTTGTAGGCTTCGGCGTTGTCCTGCTTCTGCTCGACGTAGCGATCCAGGTACGCCCGAGCTTCTTCGAAGCGCTCGAGGGCGGACAAGCAACGCCCGGCGCCAAGCAGAGCATCGAGAGCGCTTGGTTGCTTCGTCGACCAATCACCGAAGCTCCTCGCGGCCAGCTCAAGCTGTCCCTGGCGCTCCGCCACCTCGGCGAGGCTCTTCAATGCCGCCAGGTCTTCAGGCGACTCGGCCACCACGGCCTGCAGCGCCGCGAGCGCATCCCCTTCCTGTCCCAGTTCCTGCTGGGCCTGAGCGAGCGCACGCTGGACGTCCACATCGCCCTCCCCTGCCCCCACGAGGCGTTGCAGCAGGGGAGCCGCCTTGTCCCAAGCTGCGCGCTCAACGTAGCAGAATGCCAACGGTCGAACGACAGCGGCATGAGCGGGATCCAGCTCCAAACAACGCTCGAAATGCTGCGTCGCCCGCGCCTTGTCACTCGAAAGGAGCAACGCGCGCCCCCAATCCGCATGGAAACTGGCGTCATCGACACCGCTCGCCGCGCGCTCGAAGGCACTAGCCGCATCGCCGGCGTTATCCAGCTGGAGCTGCGCCCGGCCAAGCTTCAGCCAGGCTTGAGCAGCGTTCGGTTGGAGTCGGGTGAGCTGCAGCATGCAGCGCACGACGTTCTTCGCGTCGCGCTTGGCTCCGTACACATCACCAAGCCGCTGCCACCCTTCGGCTAACCCGGGGTCCAGCTCTACAGCTCGCTCAGTGACGCTGATGAGCGCCGTGTCGTCGTCCCCTGTGCCTCTGAGCTGCCACAGCGCGCTCCCGAGCAGACGATGGGCGAGGGCGCTGTCTGGCGCCAGGCGGATGAGTCGCTCCAAGGAGTCACGCGCCTCTGCGAAGGCGCCGCGCTCCATCTGGAGCAACGCCAGCTTCTCCAGCGCCCCAGGGTCATTGGGCGCGAGCGCGGCGGCCTTGGCCAACACGGCGCTCAGCTCTTCATCGCGACCGAGTTTTTTCAGGAGTTCAGCCCAGGTCTCCAGAATGCCCGCGTCGTCGGGCGACACACGCGAAGCCTGTTCGAAGCACGTGACGGCCTCCTCATGGCGCCCCAAGTCGACGAAGACCTTGCCCAGGCCGAGATGCACCGCGCCGCGATTGGGATCGAGCTCCACGCAGCGGCGGTAGGCGGCGATCGCGTCATCAGTGTTGCCGAGTTCACGCTCCACGTCGCCCAGCAGAGCTTGCGAGTCTGCCTGGTCGGGTGCGATACGCACGGACTGCCGCAGCGCCTGCCTGGCTTCCGCCCAAGATTTCCGCGCGGCTTCAGCTCTTCCCAAACCAAAGAACGCCGGGGCGTCGTCGGGCGCGTACTGCAACGCGCGCTTGAAGCTTTGTTGCGCCTCCTCCGGTCGGCCGAGGTTCAACAAGACGTTGCCCAAACTCACGTGCAGGTCTGGCCGCTCGGGTAGCGCTCGCACCCCCGCCTCGAGAGCACGCACCGCCTCCGCGTCCTGCTCCGTCGCGACATACAACCGGCCGAGGGCAAGCTGAGCCTCGAGCAAGCTTGGGTCTCGCTCCGCGGCGGCGCGGTAGGCCTGGATCGCTGCGCCCAGCAAGCCACACGCTTCTGAGGTACGTCCCAAACCAGCGCGAGCGGGCACCGATTCAGGAGCGTACTTGACCGCCGTATCGAAGGCGTCCCGCGCCTCCTGAGGTTGGCCTGCCGCAAGCCGCGCCTCCCCCAGAGAAACGTACAGCTCGCCAGCTTCATCACCGCCAGCGTTCGGTAGCATGACGGCCGCTTCGTAGGCCTTCACCGCGTCGGAGAACTGCCCAAGTCGTATGCGACACCCACCGAGCAGGGCCCAGCGCTTGGCTGTGGGGGGCTCAAGGTCGAGGAGTGGCGTCAGCGCAGCCGCCGCAGCCTCGTCCTGCCCTTGGGCGATGCGGAGTTCCGCGAGGCGCTCATAGCCCCGCCCAAACTTCGGGTCCAGTACGACCGCTTGCTGGAACAAGTCGGCCGCGGCGGGCCCCTCCCCCAACTCCGCAAGCGTATCCGCGAGGTACTGAGTACACTCGAGGGAGTCTCCCCGTAGCCGCAAACTCTCTTGTAGGGCTTGCTTGGCTTCGGCCCAGCGCCGTGTCTTGAAGTAGCCGATGCCCAGGCTGAGCAAGATGTCCGGATCTCCGGCCCCGAACTTCACAGCCTCCGCGAAGCGCTCCGCGCTCTCTTCGAAGCGACCGAGCTTTTGCAAGCTCCCACCGAGCGCCGCGTAGAGCTTGGCCTCTTGAGGCGCTAGCCCGACGGCTGCTTCAAAAGCCTGCACCGCCTCAGCGTCGGCGCCGCGCGCGTCCAAGAGCTCACCCAGGGCGACCTGCGCCTCGAGACAATCCGGCTCGAGCTCCGTCGCCCGCCTGAACGCCGCCTCCGCGGCGGTCGCGTCGCCCGCAGCGCGGCACACCGGACCGAGCAGCTTGTAGATTTCCCCGCGATTATTCTCGCTGCTCGCATCGAGACGCGCGGCCTCCTCGAGCGCAAGGCGCGCAGCGTGCTGGTCCTCCAAGCCGAGGAGTGCCTGGCCCAGACACAGCGCCAGGTCGGCGTCCTTGGGTGCCGTCTTCGTCGCAACCCGCAAGCTACGGGAAGCCGGCTCGAACTGTTTGAGCACCAGCCGCACGCGGCCGAGGTGCGGCTGCAACCCAACCAGGTCGTGATGACCCGCGGTGGCGATGGCCTCATCCTCGGAGTTCGACCGTTCGTTGAACACCTTTTCGGCCAGCTCGAATGCTTCCAGCGCCTTGGCGTACTGCTCTCGTTCCGCGAGGATACGCCCGACCAGTACCTGACCTGGAGCGTAGTCGGGGTCAATTTCCAGCGCGCGCTGCAGCGCGTCCAGTGCCTCGTCCGTTTCACCCAGCTCGGTGGCGGCGCGCCCCAGCTCTTTGAGCGCCTCGCCCATATCGGGGCGCAGTCGCACCGCTTCCTTCAACACGGCGCGCGCGTCGGTCCAGCGCTCTAGCTGGTTCAGGGAGCGGCCGAGGGCGCCGAGGGTGCGGTAGTCGTCTTCCTCCACGTCCGCGACCCGGCGGAGCACTTCCACTGCGTCGGCGTGACGACCGACTCCCTGGAGCACCTTGCCGGAGACGCGCTGAACATCTAGATCCGCAGGGAAAGCTTCTGCTGCGCGATAGTACGCCTCGGCGGCGCCTGCAGGGTCTGAGAGCTCTGCACGCAGCTCCCCCAGCCCCTGCCACAAGTCGGTGTACGTGGGATCGAGCTGCAGGGCGATCTCGAACGCTTCCACAGCCTCCTTCGTGTCGCCTTGTGCGCGACACGCCTTACCGAGCTCGCGCCGAGCGAGCGCCGCCGAGAACGGCGCGCGATACTCTTCGACTCCCTCCGAGCCTGCCGCTTCGGCGAGCTCGAGTGCCTTGGTGAGCGCCTGCTTTGCCAGCTCCCACTTTTCCGCCTGATTATACGCCATGCCTAGGTTCAGACGCACGCTCGCGTCCTTGGGCAGCAGGCGGGAGGCTTTCAGGAGCAACGGGTTGGCCTCTTCCCCGCGCCCGAGGCGAACCAGCACGGCTCCCACCTGCGCGAGAACGCCCTCGTCGTCGGGCATGAGCCGCAAGGCTTCCTGCAGAGAGCCGGCGGCCTCCGCATCGCGGCCCGCGTTCAAGTAGAGGTCAGCCAAGGAGAGGTGCGCGTGAGCGTCGTCCTTCTCGAGCTGCACCACGTGCTTGAACGCTTCGATGGCCTCGTCTTTGAGGCCAAGCTCGAGACAAACGCCGGCCAGAGAGCGGCTCGCGCGCACCAGCGTCGCGTCGAGGCGAACACACTCGCGGTAGGACTTACGCGCCTCTGCGTTCTGATCGAGCGCCCGTTGCGCGTCGCCCAAGAAGGCGAACGCCAGGGCTCGCTCGGGCTCCAGGCCAATGCTGCGCTCCAGGCTCTCGATCGCCTCCTCATGCTTCTCGAGCTTGACCAAGACAACACCGAGCTCGTAGTGAATCGCCGCGTCCTTCGGTAGGAAGCGCAGTGCCACACGGAAAGCGTTTGCGGCGGCTGGGTACTGCTCGGCGGCCGCGTAGGTCCGCGCAATGGCGCAGTGTCCCTCCACGTACTCCGGATCCAGCTCGAGCGCTTCGCGGTAGGCATCGATGGAGTTCTGCAGCTCGCCGAGCTCTGCAGAGGCCTTTCCGAGCAGCTTGAAACCCGCGGCTTCTTTGGGCACCAACTTGGTTTGTTCGCGCAACGTGCGCTGGGCCGCCTCCCAGGCTTCCGTTGCGACGTAGGCTCGACCGAGGCGTAGCATCACCGAAGGGTCGTCCTGGGCGACCTTCAGCGCGCGCTCGTAGCAATCCACGGCGCCAGCCCACTCGGCGATTTCCACGTAGGCGTCGCCCCCGCGCAGCGCTGCGTCGGGGTGCTCCGGGTTGAGCTTCGCCAACGCCTGCAGCGCGGGCGCGGCAACCTCGAAGCGTTTCATGCCCAGAGCCGTGTCACCCAAAGCTTGCTGGGCGTCTGCGCTCTCCGGCTTGAGCTCTGCCGCGCGGATCAGCGCTTCGAGGGCAACCTCGAGTTCGCCTTGCTCCCGCTTGACCAGCCCGAGGTTGTAGTGTGCGAGGAAGTGATCCGGTTGGAGCCCGACGGTCTTCTGATACTGCTGAGCAGCTTTCTCGAGTTCCCCGTTCTTGTGATAGGCGTGTCCCAGTCGGTAGCGCTTGACCGGGTCCTTGGGGTTCATCATCAAGCTCGACTCGAGCAAGGTGATGAGCTGCTTCGCTTCCTCGTTCATTGCTGTATCCCCGCCCAGCGGGGGCCGTTCGGGGACTCCTGAACAAGTCCGCTCAAGGCTCACGCTGGGGGCGATACGATATCCGAGAAAGCCGGGGGACTAGGGGTAAATGCTGAGCACATCCACGGATTTGCGAGAGCAATGCGGACGGCCGCTGCCCGAGGTCACCAGTCACCGAGGGATTGATTCCGCCGCTCGGTGCTGGCTCCGGGTTCGGGGGTGAGGGTCAAGGCTTAGGCACAGGCTGGGCAGCCGGTGCGGGCGACGCGGGCGGCGTGTCTTCCCCTAGCGTCTCTAGCTTTTTCTTCACGTCGTCACGCTTCTGCTCGAGGGTTTCCTCCAGGCTCTCCACGGTGCGTCGCTGCTTCGAGAGGCGGTCCTCCAGCTCCAGGATGCGGGTGACGATTGGGTTCGCCCCAGCGGGAGAACCGCTCTTGTCGCCCAGCGCCTTCAGGTGCTCGCGCATCCGCTCCAGGTCGCCTTGGATACGTTCGACCTCCTTGTTGGCGTCGCCTAGCGCAGTGTTGGCCTTCTCGACCAAATCCAAGAGCACTACCGCCTCGCCGAGGATCTTCCGTTCAGGTTCGGAGAGTTCGGGCTTCTTCGCGAGCTCCTTCATGCCGTCCACGTCCAGGTTGTAGAGCGGCGTGTTTCGCTGGAGCGCCTGTTCGATCACTACCTTGCGCTCACTCTTGGACTTCGCCTTGGCCGCGAACACGGCGAGCGGTTTGTCGCTCTCCAGGTCGAAGTCGAGCTCGTCAGCGCCTTGGACCTTGGAGTTCTTGACGATGTTCAACACCAAGTAGACGTCCCGAGGTGCGCCGCTGCGGTTGGTGACGACGTACGCGGCCTCGCTCCGGCGGACGTAGTGCTCAATCATCACGCCGTTCTCAAAGCGCACCTTCTTCAGGTCCTCGACCGGTTTTGAACGGAACTCTGGGTCGAACTCGAGTTCGACATCGAGATCGACACCGAAATTCATGAACGCGCGTTCCTTGGGCTTCAACCGCGGGATCCCCGTTTCCCCGCTGAAACCTGACCTCTCGTAGATGGACACGGGGCCGGCCGGCAGCGTCTGACCGCTGGTATTGGTGAGGCGAACACCGCTGCGCCCATAGCTGTTACCGCTGCCCGCACTTCCCGCGTCGTCGAACCAGGTGAGCCGACGTGCCTCCACCGCTTGAGACGTGAAGGGTACCAAGGCGGAACCGTGCGGTCTCAGCTGCAGCTTGTTTGCCAGGCGGTAGGAGAAAAGCGCGCCTGCTTCGACGCCCGTGGACTGCGCCACGTCCGCGAGATTGCCAATGCTGATCTCGTCGCTCTCACCGCCGGTCACCGAGGCCATGCCCATGCGAACCTTTGGCGCGCGCGTGCGATGACTCCCGCCCAAGCGACCATGGCCTGAGCCGTAGCCATACCCGGTCCCGGTGCCCCCAGAGGTCTCGATGTTGTCGCCCCAGATTTGATCGGGAGTTTGATCCGCCAGCTGCGGCACGGTCGACAGCTTCTCCGGGGGCTCCGCCAGCGGACGCCTGGAGTAACGCGGCGCCGACAGCGGGAACAAGAACGAGTCTGGACGCCCATTGACGAGCTCGACCTGCACGTTCTTCCAGCGCTCGTCGGTGTCATTGTGAATCAGCGCCCAGCCCTGGATCTTGGCGTTCCGTGACTCGGGCTCCAACACCAGGCGGTACGTAGAGCGCCACACAGGCGTTTCTGCGATGTAGCCCAAGCGGACGGGCACTGCCTCCGTCGCAAGCACCCGGAGCCCACGTTGGATCTGGGCGGCGCGTCCGGAGAGCGCCCCCGCCGCGGAGCCCAAACGGGCAGCCAAGATCGGGTCCGTTGGGCGCACCGAGGCAACTTGAGAAGCGCGGAACCGCCTCAAGGTGCCGTCTTCGCTGAGCAAGGTCAGGTAGTGGTCGTTTTCTGTATCCGGGAGGTAACGCGGCTCCGCCGGCTTGGAGTCCGCCGTCTTGCTGGTCTCCTCCAACACGTCGATGGGCACCGGCGGAGCTTTGGTTACTTCAACGAGCTTGCCCCGCACTGATTTGTTGGCGCTCACGACCTCGAGTTCGACGCCCTTGAGGCTGTTCAACACATCCTCGTAGGTAACGGGCGAGTCCGACTCGAGGGGCAAAGCGGCCAGGGAGCGGGCCAGACCCCGGCTCATGACACTGTCGAACTCGACCGCAGAGACCTGCGCCTTCCCGCCGTTGGTCATGACAATGAGCGTCTTGAGGGCGTCGTCGACGTGGGAAGCTGGCACTGGCAAAGTGTCCGTGCCTCCTTCGAGCGTACCCGCGCGCTCGAAGTATCCGACTCCAGTTTCGTAGAGCCTCACCGTGGTGAGCGGCAGCACCGGCTGAGCTGCGCTCTTTTGCTTCGCCGCGCAGCCCATGGAACTCAGCGCTACCCCAACAACCACCAACGACATCCAACGCATCAACGACTCCTCAGCTCGTGCCGCCACACTCGCGGCCCGGACGAAGTTCGCTGCTGGGCGAACCACCAACGAACACTGCACCCCGAGGCCCCGCGTTCCGCAGCGCCCGGTTTCTGGAGCGCATGGGACACGACGCCCAGCTCAGAGTTCCACGGTTCCGGTGCAAAAGGAATCTGATCGAATCTTGCGATTCAAGCGGAAGATTCCAGGCCATAACCAGCTGAATGGTTGGCCCCGGCGGTGCCGGGTGCCCCGCGCCACGGCGTCTCTGAATCGACGAACAGCGGATGGGAAGGTCCTCCCACCAACGAACGTACGAGGCGCGGCTGTTTCAAATTCGCAGCGCAGCTATTTCAAATCCGCAGCGCAGCTATTTCAAATCCGCGGCGCAGCGAAAGCCGATCTTCGGGCTCCGTTCGCTTGGGGGCTTCGCGTCACGCGCCGAAGCGCGTAGCTCTCCCGCCGCGCCAAGGAAGTGCCCGCCGCGGACTTCCCGCTTCCTCCCGGCAACATCGTCAGCAGCGTCTGGGCCGCGGGAGGCATACCAGTCATCGACCCACTCCGCGACGTTGCCTGCCATGTTGAGAGCACCGCTTGGAGCCGCGGAACTTCCGAACGAGGCAACAGGCGCCGTGGCAGCAAATCCGTCGTCCGCCGCAAAGGCCATCGGCAACCGCAGCCCCTGCGTCCGCGACCACGCATAGCACTCGGCTCCGCAGGCGTTGGCGCGCGCCTCTCCGAGTTCATCACCCCAGGGATACGCCCGACCGTCAGAGCCCCGAGCCGCAAGCTCCCACTCCGCCGACGAGGGCAAACGCTTGTCCTGCGCCTTGCAGTAGGCTGACGCCTGAGACCAATCCACGCACGAGATGGGATGATCGGAGTGGTCCGAGCGCTCGGTGTTGCACAGCTTGCCGAGCAGGATGCGTTCCCGCTTCGACGCGCCCTCGAGATCGGGCTCCGGGAAAACCCGCGAACACTCGCCCTTATCGGAGCAAGCCTTGTAGGCCGCGACGCTGACCTCGGTGCGATCGATACAGAACTGCTCGACTTGCACTTGAACTTGGGGTCTTTCGGATGGCGCAGCGTCCTCTCCCCCCCAACCCAAGAAGAGCTTGCTGCTGCTAACCTGGAGCATACCACTTGGGCAGCTAGGCTCCTTTGCCGGCGCCGCTAGAGCTGCCGCGGGTTGCGTCGCGGTGACCTCGGGCTCGGCGGCGCCATCGCCGCGCTTCAGTCGGCTAACCAACCCGACGCCAACCAGCAACACCGCCGCGGCCGCAAGGTAGCGCGGCAGTCGACGAGGGCGCGCCAGCGGCGCTCGCAGTGTTCCGGGCGCCGAGGTGCCTCGCATGGTCTGACTTGGTTCAGCCTCCGACTTCTGCATCTCGGCCGCGGCAAGCACGTCGCTGTCGTCTGGCAGGGAGTCACGCTCGAAGGCGATCTTCGTGGAAGACGGAGCGTTGCGGACTTGGGGAGCCACAGCGCCCTCGACCTCCCGCACGAGTCGTTCGCGCTCGCTGAAAGCCTCTCCACCCCAGCGCACGGCCCACGCCCCGACCTGATCAGGAGTCACTGCCAGTGCGGGCCGCTTCGTAACGAACGACTGAAGCGCGTCAGCGAAGCGCTTTGCCGTGCGGTATCGCTTCTCGGGTTCTCGATCCAGGCCTTTGAGCACGATCGCATCGAGCGCCGGGGGGAGAATCGGGCGGAGCGAACTCGGAGCGGGTACGTCGGCTTGAAGCTTCTGATAGCTGATGTCTGTCGGCGAGTCCGCGTCGAACAGCCGCTTGCCGACGAGTAGCTCCCACAGCATCACGGCGGCGGAGTACACATCCGCCTGCTGAGTCACCGGTTTGCAGAGCAGCTGCTCCGGCGCCATGTAGCGCAGCTTGCCTTTGATTTCTCCTTGCTGCGTCGTCTGCAAGCGCCGGCTGGCCTTCGCAACGCCGAAGTCCACCACTTGAGGCACACCAGCAGGCCCGACCAACACGTTCTGCGGCGAAACATCTCGATGCACGATGTTCAGTGGCTCACCCAGCGAGCCCGTCGCCGTGTGCGCAGCGTGCAGGCCGCGCAACACGCCGATCAAGATGTGGATGGCGACCGGAGGCGGCACGCCTTCGCCAGAGCGAATCGCCGCTGCGGCGAGGGTAGAGACGGGCAGCGCGTGCGCGTACTCCTGAACCATGAAGAGCTCGGCGTCACCCTCAACCACGTCGAGCACGCGCACGACGTTCGGGTGCTCGACTCGCGACGCAAGGTGCGCCTCGTCGAGCATCATGCGCACGAACTGCTCTTGAACGGCGATGTGCGGGTGGAGTCGCTTGATGGCGACCGTGCGACTGAAGCCGGCACCTCCCAGTTGGCGAGCCAAGTGGATGGTGGCCATGCCCCCGCGACCGATACTCTCGTAGATCGCGTAGCGTTCGATGATTGCCAGCGGCTCCAAGCTCGTTCCGAACCTCCCGGCACCGCCGGCGTTGAGAGTTCTCAGCCGCCCAACAATCTCGCGGCTCAATCACCACAAACGCCAACGGCGCACCTCGCACCTGTTTTAAGCATAGCGGTGGCTAGTCCCTTGACTAGTCAGTGGCGGAAGTTTGCTAGGTGCATGTGGGACGCGGACTCAGATCCGCGTCGTTGTTTCCGCCAACGCGTTGGTCCGCGGCCAGGCGTCCATTCCGGCCACCGTTTCTATGCGGTAACCGGCTGAGCGCTTGACGGGACGCTTTGCACACAGGTCAGCGTAGCTGACTTTAGCGACACAACGCACTGCAATTCCGCCACGATCGACGCCTTCCTCTGACCTACAGAGGGGAAAAATCCCCAGTTTTTCCCGGGCTTGCGGCTCAGACCGTTACGGCCACTACGCCTATAGCTGTGCTGTATCCACGGGCTCGTCGAGCATTACCGCACCCACCTGGCGCAGAGTGCCCGCTTGCACCATCACGTGCTGCGTCAGCGTGTGGATGTCGCGCAGGTGCTTCTCGAACGGCGAACGCGTGTAGACGCCCGCGCCTCCTGCGGCTTCGTGAATCGTGTCGACGGCGCGCTTGCTTCCGCGTACGGCCTGGTTGGCGGCGAGGCGAAGCTGTGCGCGCTGGGACGACGAGATCAAGTCGCCTTGCCGTGCGGCATCGCCTTGCACTGCAGAGTAGAGTTGGTCGCACGTTTGGTAGAGCAGCGCGCGTCCGGCTTCGAGCTCCCCCTCCGCGCGCGCCAGCTCAAGCTGTAGGTGACCTTGGCTACTCGCCTTGCGGCCACCTGGCAGGCGCTTCGCGATGATGTGTTGCTTGAAGTCTTCGAGCGCGGCGCGCGCGATCCCGAGTCCCACCGCCGCGACTCCGGCCGCCAGCAGGCCAAACAAAGGAAAGCGAAAGAGCGGCCCCGTATACCTCGGCTGTCCTCCGAGCACCCGAGCGACGCGACGCGCGGGCACGAACAGCTCTTCCACCTCAATGTCGTGACTCCCAGTGCCGCGCAAGCCGAGTGTCGACCACGTGTCATGTCGTCTGCCGTCCGAGGACGGGAAGAATAGGCTAAGCATCTCGAACGTGGAGCCGCTCTCGCAACGCGCGCCGCCCATCCACCAGTTGGCGTTCTCGCAGCCGCTCGCGAACGGCCAGCGACCGCTCACAACGTAGCCCCCATCAACTGCCTTGGCCTTTCCCATGGGCGCGAACACACCAGCGGTCACGCTGCCAGGCTGCCAAATCTCACGCGCCCCGTCCTCGGGCATGTACGCACTCAGGAGCCCGGTGGTCGCTCCTGTCATGACACACCAAGCCGTGGCGGCATCACCCTGCGCCAGCTCGTCAAGCAGCCGAACGAAGTCCAGCGGCCTGACCTCCCCACCGCCAAGCTCCTTCGGCACGAGCAGCCGGAACGCACCGCGAGCCTCTAGCTCGGCGACACGCGTCGACTCGACCCGGCGCTCTGCCTCGTGGCGCACCGCAATCTCCCGAAGCTCTTGCCGCGAGGCAATGGCGTAGTCAACGAGCTTGCTCGCATCTGCATGAAGTTCGCTCATACCAAGAGTTCCCTCAAAGCCTCCGCGAGGCGCTCTGCTTCGCTCAGCGTGTTGTAGTGGACGAAGCTCGCGCGAATCACCCCGCCGATCTCCGTCAGCCCCAGCGCAGACACCAGACGCTGGGCGTAGAAGTGTCCCCAGCGAATCGCGATCCGACGCGCGTCGAGCAATGGCGGCACGCCGCTGGATTGGCGACCTTCTCGCCAGAAGCCAATGGTCGGTGCCCGCACCGTCAGCTCCCCATGCCTTGGTCCGAGGATGCGCACTCCGGGCAAGTCTCTCAGCGCTTCCAGCAGCACCTCGGAGAGCTTGGCTTCATGCGCTTGAAACAACGCGAACACGTGAGCGAGGCGTGCGGCGGTCGGCTCGAGCGGTGCCTCAGGGAAGTGGTGCCGATACACACACTCCAGGTACTCGAGGATCCCAGGTAAACCTGCGGCGAGCTCGTGGCTCACGCCCCCGGGCATGAAGCGGTAGGCAGGGTCCTCATCTCCGATGAAGAAGTGATTCTGGGGTTCGAGTTCTTCCTGAAGCTCTCGGTCGATGTACAACGCACCGAGATGCGGCCCGTAGGTCTTGTAGAGGCTGAAGGCGTACGCATCGACGCCCCAGGCCTTGACGTCCACCTGACGGTGCGGGGCGTAGGCCACCCCATCAACACAGACCTTGGCACCTGCAGCGTGGATCTGCGCCGTCAGCTCAGCGACGTCGTGAACCGCCCCAACCAGGTTCGAGCACTGGGAGAAGCACACCCAGCGCGTGCGCCCGTTGAGCAATGGCGCGAGCTCTGCGAAGCGCAGCTTGACGGCTTCGGGTTCGGTCGCGGTGCCCGCCGCTTTCCATTCCCGCACCACCACTCCCCTCGCCTCCAGCCTCCGCCAACACCCGATATTCGACTCGTGATCGAGGTTCGTGACCACGACCTCGTCACCCGGCTCGAAACGGATGGCCCGGGACAAGAGCCCTAAGTTCTGCGTAGTCGAAGCGCCGAGCACCATTTCCTCGGGGGAACACCCAGCGAGAGTCGCCGCGGCCACGCGCCCGTGCATGACCTGCTGTGTGGACTCCTCACTGAGCGGGTAAGTGGCGCCAAGTTGCACCATGCGGCGCTCCAGGTGCTCGCGGACACGCGCGCTCACCTGACGCGGTGTCACACTGCCACCGGCGCTATCGAGCAAAGCCCAATCCGTCGCGAGCGCGGGAAACTGGCTCCGACAAAAGGCGACGTCCAAGGTGTCCATCGTGCGACTCTGCTTAGAAAGTGAGCTTTAGCGCAAGGTTCGATGACGCCTGAGGGACGGAATCGGAGCCGGCATACACGAGCAGCGGAACCAGCGCTCCCACCACCCCGCCGCCAAGCATCACGCTCCAAGGGTAGCCGTCCGCATCGTTCACGATCGCGCAACCAAGGGCGTTGTCCAAGGCGAGGTAGCTCACGCTGTAGATAGCTACCCCAAGCTCGCCGTAGGCGAATCCTTTGAAGAAGCTGAAGTCCTTGTCTTCATTCCCCGCGGCAAGTACCCCGGCAGAGGTGGCGGAGCCGACACTCCCAACCAGAAACGCACCAGCGCTCGCCAGCACGACCCCGAGAGAACCGAAGTCGCCGCAGCCACTTTCGGCCCGTACATCGCGGTGCGAGAGGGACAGGGCAAGCGTCACGGCGAGTGCCGGTAGTAGCCGCACGGTGCGCCGCGTCACACGCCGCCCCGAGACACTCGCGACCGTGCCGAGACACACCGCGCCGAGAGCCTGCACCGCCGCGCCGAGATACTGCGCCTCTCCCCCCACATACCCATCGCATGACGCAGCCATTGCGCGAGATCAAGGGCCGCGAAAGCGCGAACGCTCGCCCCCTTGGGTTTGGGGGTGAGGCGCGCTGGTTCACGGTTTCAACCGGCCTCGCGCTCTGGTTTACTCGCGCCATGCACGAAGCGCCTGCACCTTCCAAGATCCGTGTCGTTGGACTCCAAGACATTCACCTCGACCCAGTGCTGGAGATAGAGCAGCTCTGCAAAGCCCAACACCACCATCACGGCGTGACGGAAGCGGCGCTGCCGGTGCGCAGTCTACGAGACATCGCTCAGCTCCCTCGTAAGCACAACGTGCGCGTCGCGGAAGCAGATGAACACATCGCGGGCTACGGAGCGTGGCGTGACGAGGAGCCGGGCGTGGGCTACATCGAAGAGCTCGCCGTACACCCCGACTACCAGGAGCACCCCGTCGGCAGCGCGATCCTGGATAAGATCCGCGAGGAAGCGCGTGCCGCAGGCATCAAGTACCTGGCAGTACGCGCCTGGTCAAGCTCTCCGACCTCGAAGGACTACTTCCTGACCCAGCACTTCCTCCCGGTCCCCGCAGACGCTCCGGACGAAGTGAAGACCTGGAAGGAGCTCCAGAGCGCCGCCGGACCGTTGCTCGCCGACGGCCAAGTCTTGCTCTACGCCCTCGTCAGCTGAGCCACCTGGATCGGCTGAGCTCTCAACCAACACGCGCTCGCCCGCTGCCTGCTCTCAGCCGGCGGGCGCGGGTGGGTGCTCATCGAGAAAGCGATCGACGGCCTGGAAGAACGACGGCGCATGGCCCATCAAGCGCGGACATGGCGGCCCGAGGCACATCGTGATCAGCACTTTCGAAGCTGAAACTGCAGTCGATACCGCAAGCCCTCCCGGGTGGCCTGCGTCAGGCGGGGGAAAGCTCGTAGCGGGAACGCCGCCCAGATCGACTGGGAACCTTTCCACGGGGATCCCCCAGGACTTCTCGACGCCGCCGATGGCAATGCTCTCGGTTTCGCGCAGCACCTCGTCGGTGATGTTCTCCTGAATCACGACTTGCCCCAGCTGAATCGCGAAGCCCTGACAGCGAAGGCTGATCCCCGCGTTGCTTACGGCCGTCTTACACGACTCCAGTTGTTCGTAGATCCGCGAAGCTTCTTCCGGGAGTTCTTCACTCGACGGAGCCTTGGGCGCCTCGGGAGTCGCCGGTTCGCTGTTGCCGCCCCCGCCAGCGCCGCCACAGGCGACGACCAACAAACACGGCACAAGAGCCAGCCAGCGCATGCACTCAGCATACACGGGCACTCGCGGCGCGCCGGAGTGGATTGGCGGCGCCAAGTGCTTTTCCCTAGCGCTGGGTCACTCGGCGGAGCTGATCTCCGCCGAACGATGGCCCCCTGAGCGCCCCACCCCGGCTCGCGCCGGTTCGCGGCGTTCTGCCGCATCGCTCTCTGCCTCGGCGGCTTTCGTCTCACGAAGGGCGGCTCGCATCGTCTCCTCCGACCAGGCGAACGTGCCGAACACCCAGTCCCAGAGCGGCGAGCTGATCCCCATGTTGAGCAGCGGCAGCTTGAAGTGATGCACGGCGTGGGCGCGACGCAGGAGCTTGCCGACGCGAGTCTTCGGGCTACGGAAATGGTGGGTGTAGTAGTGGATCCAATCGTATGCCAGGTAGCCGGCGCAGGTCCCACCGAAGAGCACGAAGGCGCTGTTTCTATCAAGCAACAGCCAGTACAGAGCGAACAAGATGGCGGCAATCGGCCAGCTCATCAACGGCGGAGCCACCAGTCGTCGCTTGTCGTTTGGAAACTCGTGATGCAACCCATGCATCAAGAAGAGCCGCACCTTGGCGCGCCGATCATCGCCCGGATCCCAGTGAAACGCGAAGCGATGCAGCAGGTACTCGAGCAGGCTGAATCCCAGGACGCCGCCTGCAAAGAGCCAAACACGGCCGCCGCGCCCGGGAGCTGATGAGAGGGTGAGGAAGCCCCCATAAACGACTGCCCAGCCAAACCACACTCCGGGCAGCAGCGGGTGAGAACTCGCGAGCACGTGCTCGACGAACCCGTTCTTGTAGACTCGGATCCGATTCAGCTTTCGGTTCTCTGCGCTGGGTGGCCCAATGGTTCCATCCCACCGATCAACTGTACGCTGAAACTCGTCCGTGAAATCGAAGACAGCCATGAGTCACCTGGGGTCTGAACCACTAGCCAATCAGCGGGTGAACCTGGGCAACTCAAAGCCCAGGTGCGGAAGCTGTTTCGCACCCTGAGTTACCCACCGCTCGGAGGGCCGCGAGAAGGCGAAACTTTTACTTTCTGCAGCGCCTGGCGACAGTGCAGCGGGATGCACGCTCAGATCGAACCTCCTGCAACGGCTTCCGCTCCAGGGCTGAGATCCACCACATCGGGAGCATCTTCATGACGCTCTTCCTCGGGGCAATCGAACGGAGCCCGTCCAACCTGAACTGTTCCGAGCCTCGGCACGAACAAAGCCAGCACGTGCTGTTGGAAGAAGAACCACCACATGCTTCTGTGGCAGAGCCGAGGGTCGATTTGGTCCTTGATCAAGTCGTGAGCGGCTGCGGC
This sequence comes from Polyangiaceae bacterium, assembly GCA_020633205.1. Lineage (NCBI taxonomy): Bacteria > Pseudomonadati > Myxococcota > Polyangiales > Polyangiaceae > Polyangiaceae bacterium. The sequence goes on along the minus strand of JACKEB010000013.1, from coordinate 689,738 downwards.
GTCTGCCCAATGCAAGTTGGCCTTGTTGTGGTGCACGGTGTGATAGCCGTTTCCAAAGAGCAGGAAGTTCAGCAGCTTCCCCGTGAAGTTCCGCGAGTGATTCAGCTCCGACCAGGGGTCGGTGTGGACGTGCTGGGTGTAGTTGAACAGCATCACGGTCCACAGCGCGAAGAACGCCGGGATCCCCAAGGAGAGCGCGTAGACTTTGATCCCCGCGGCAACTCCGAAGAGTGCGATAGCCAAACCGGCTAGCAACAGATGTGCGCCGTACGTGACGGTGTATTGGGTCAGGATGCGTCGGTACAGCGCCGGGTTCTTCTGCTTCGCCTGGCGAATGTAGTCCTTGATCCAGAAGCCCTGGTAGTACGCCGACACAAAGAAGTACGTGCCCGCCACGAGGGCGTTGTGCTTGTTGGTGAAGCGCCAGGTAATGGTCGCGTCACCGTGCTTGTTGAGATAGCGGTGGTGGTTCAGGTTGTGCGTCGGCGTCCAGGCGAACACTGGGTAGCCGTAGAAAATGGATATCCAGTGGGAGAACAGGCGATTGCCTAGCTTCGACTTGAGCGTCGGCCGGTGCATGTGGTTGTGCGCGATGACGGCGCAGCTCACGGCGAAGTACATGCTCGCGGGGAACAGCCACCAAGCGAGGTCGGGGCGAACGTAGTGCAACACTGCGAGCCCTGGCGTGAGCACCAAGGTCCAAAGCAGCGTGCGACGATCTGCGGGGTGCTTAACCAACATGGAAGGTCCTCCTGTTGGCTCTTCGCTAATCCTCGGAGCCCCCACTCGTCAATCAGCCGACTTGGTCCGACCGCTGCTGAAAACGCCGCGCGCGCAGGGGTTGCGCACAATGGCGAGCGCCTCGCCAGGCAGCTTCCGTAACGTAGCGGGTGCTCCCCGCAACAAGCGCTGCGAAGCGCGCTACTCACAAGCTATCGAACGCAGAATAGTGCCGAAGCGTTGCACGGGAATGTTTCCCCGCGGTATCGAGATCGAGCGAAAGAAGCGAAGCTCTGCTACTTCAAGCGCCGAACGCGCTCGCCGTTGCGGCGCAGGACGAAGGGATGAGTCTCTGGCTCGGCGGGCGGAGCGGCAGGAGGCGCTGTCTCTCCAGCGAACAACGCGCTGGCCTGCGTTTCCTTGCGGCTTTTAACTCGCTTCTCGCGAGGTGCACCCGGACGACTCTCCGGCGCAGCCACAGGAACCACCTGGCGCTTGCGGGGCGCGCGTACAGCGCGGCGAGCTTCGCGGAGCGGTGCGACTTGCAGCGCCTGCGGTGCGGCACTCGCGCGCGAGCGCGCAGCCAACAGCAACGCGAGTTGCTCCAGAGTCGCTTGACGCACAATCTCGCGGAGATCGGCGACGAACGCATCAACCAGCGAATGCATGCGGGGGTCGTTCACTGCTTGGCTCTCTCGGTTAGTTTCCGTCAGGAGTCAACATCGCGCCTGGCGCCACGCGAGTTGCGCTCACGCTTCATGGCTGGCAGCGTCTCGCACACCGCATGCTTCGACGCTTGAGCTTCACCCTTGTTTGCACGTTCGCGTGGGGCTGCACCACGTCGCGACCGCAGCCTCCAGAGGCGAAGCAACCCATGCCGATCGCCGCGGACTCTCCCGCTGAGGCTCCGCGAACGCGAACAAAACCCAAGACGTGCGTCGTCAGCGAAGGCACGTTGGACGCGAGTGTGGCGCTTCGGCTATCCGCCCGGGGCGCCAAGCTAGCAACGCTGGTTGACGCCGCCGCGAGCGTGGCGCTCGGGGGTCGCGCTCCGCGGCTCACGCTTGAGTCGAACGGCGTCGTGCTCTGGACGCCCTACGACGCGGAAGAACATCCGCTCCACCTACGGCGCGGGATTGCGATCGCTGGCGTGCTGACGCCTACCCCAAGCGCTGCCATCGAGTGGCGCAGTGATGACGCAAACTCCGGAACCATCCGCTACCAGGCCGGCGCCGCGTTGAATCACCTGGTGGCCGAGGCCGAGGCACAATGCGCTGATCTGGGCCTGAACCAGGCAAGCTACGAGGTGGATATCGCAGCCGACGGCGCACCCAAGCTGCTCGTGGGCGCGGCGCCGGTGAGCGTGAAACCCGACGGCCCGGTGAGCCTCACGTTGCCCCGGGGAGACGCGACTATCGCCTGTCTGGAGCTCGAGCGTGCTGGGAGCTACTCGCGCATTCAGGCGACCGACACGGACGCGGTACTCACCGGGTGGGTCCCCGTGAGCTTCCTGCAGGACGACCCAGCTCCGGGTGGCTTTGGATTGCGCGGGATGGGCGGCGGTGGACGAGGCTACGGCCGCGTGCCCCGCGACGTCGAGTTCACGGCATGCGAGGACGAGCTGCCGTTGTTCCTAGGGAATGTGCCAGGTCAACCTCAAGCGGTTGGTCTGCTGCGAGCTGGAACACGCTTTGCGGAGCAACAGCGCCCAGCGGCCGATCCGAGCTTCGTCCTCGTCGATCTCTGGCAGAGCTGGATCTGGCCCGAGGGCGAAGAGCAGCTCTTCTTTCTCGTGAATCGCGCGGACCTCAAGCGCTGCAAGCCGGCCCGAAAGTAGCGCCCCGTCAACCTAGGCTTCAGGGAGCCACAACGCGCCCAGCTCCAGGTTGAAGACTTCAAACGGCGGGGCTCGGACAACCGCGGAATCTCGATGACTCCCCACGAGCTTCCACGCCGAGCCTTCCAAGACGTAACACTCCAAGGTGCGCTCCCGCGGATCGACCAGCCAGACGTAGGGGATCCGTTCGCGGGCATAGATCGTGAGCTTATCCGTCCGATCATAGCGAGACGTGCTCGGGCTGAGCACTTCGCAAACCCAGTCAGGAGGAGTCACGAAGTACGCCTCTTCATCAGCCCCCAGCGGGAATCGTTCGGTGCGCCAGCCGCCGAGATCTGGGACCAAGATGTCTTCCCCAAGGTGAAGCTCGGGCTCATCGAAAATCACCCAACCCCCTGGGCCGCCACGTCCGCGCTCGAAGGCGCCGCCAAGCTCCATCCCTAGGGTCGAGGCCGCCTTTCCGTGGCGCCGCGCCGGACGCGGGCTCAGGTGAAGCTCCCCGAGCAGCACTTCAGCCACCATGTTGGGTGGCGCGTCGAGCACGTCCTGATACGTCGCGCGCTTCTTCGCGGGTGCTGTCACCCAGACAGTCTAGCACGACTCTCCGAGCTTGGGGGGAGGCGCGCCGCTCAGCGACCCTAGGCTGACTCCCGAGGGACCGCCGCCCCCGCTGCTGCTGCACGTCGCTTGCGGTGGTGTGCCAAGGCGCATCGGGCGCCCTTGTTACAGCGCGGAAACACACCTACGGCAACGGCGACCACGACATGGGCAACCGGCTTCAATGGGATCCGTGAGGGAGCGCGGAGATTCAAGGTGAACGTCTGTTTACGCCCGTGTGGGTGACCGAACGTCACCCAGCGCTCGCGTCTTCCCCACCCCCATCGACCCCGCTCTCGACGGCCTTCTCTTCCGCGTCTAGGCGCTTCTGGATCTCGCTGACGGTACCGACGAATTGCTTGATCTGCGCGCCGCAGGGAGCCGGGCAAGGCTTCTTTTTTCTGTATCCGCAGCCCTTCTTGGTGCGAGAGCTAAGCATCTGCAGCGTGGCTATGCTGCGCTCGTCACCATCCTTCTTTGCGCGCTCCAGCAGGGGCACCTTTGCCGCACACGACTCCGTGCTGCGCAGGTCGTAGGCGATCAACATCGAGGGGGAAGCCGTGGAGCGCACGTCCTTATCCTCGAGGATACGTTGAATGCGCGGGCGCAGCTGATTGCTGGTCAGGTACAGATCATAAAGAATATCTGGGCCAGCGGTCCCCATACCCTTGCTCATGAGCTCCAGGGCGGGCTCCGTCGCGCTCTTGCCAGAGGCCGCAATCTTGATCACCAGGGTACGCAGCTGACGATCCGTTGCGTCCTTGGGCACCAACTTGAAGAGCTGCTTGAGCGCGCCGATCGCGTCGTTGTAGGTGCGCGGGTCCTCTCCGAACGCGACCGCCAGGGGCCGCAACACATCTGGATCCTCGGGGTAGCGCTGGCGCAGCGGCAAAAGCCCGGCAAGACCTTTCGCCTTTGCAGCTCCAAGCTCTGCAGCGGACGCCGTCTTGGAGGTAGCCGGGGCGCTGACCGTCCCGGCGTCGCTCGCGTCAGCCACGCTCGTCAATGGCGCTGGCACCACGCTGCTCACCGCGGGCCCTGGCGCAGCCGTCGGCAGACGCAGCTCCGCGAGCATCTGCTGGGAGGCGCTGCTGCCGCTTTGGAAACCCAGCCGGAGCACGGCTCCCATGCCCGCCAGGGTGAGCATTACCAGAAGCGGACCGACCAAGAACTTGCGCACGCGGCCAGCCTTGGACCGCAAGAGCAGTCGTCGCAGGAACGCTGCGCCAGCAGCCAACGCCGCCACGGCGAAGAACACCGAGCTCCAGCCAGCCCACCCCGTCGCCACCGCGCGCCCGAGGGCGGGTTGGCCAATGGAGATCAAACCGTCATGGATGCGCACGATGATGGCAGCCAAACCGTACGCGGCGCCGCCAGCGACCAATACCGCGCGGATAGTGCCAAGGAGCTCGATCACCCGCGCGCTGTTGTTCCAAACGTTCTTGCGCACGCGGGCATAGGCCAGCACGGCAGGCGTGAAGGTCGTGCCGACGATCGCTCCAATCACCAGACCAAGCTCGACCCCGGTCGCTGAACGCTTGAAGACGAAGAGCTCGAGCGCGCTAATCACCGCCGTGACCAGGGTCGCGTTTACCAGCACCAAGCCGAGCAGTGAGAGCAGCGTGAGCTGAACACGGGCCGACTCCGCCTCCGTCGATTCCTCGGCAAGCGCCAACTCTGAAATCTGCGGGGCGCGTGCAGGCGCGAGCGCTGTCATGGCTGTATTGAGCGCTGTCTCGTCGAAACGCTCGAGGGCCATGCTGAACTCTTCGAGGTTCGCGTAGCGCTCGTTGGGATCACGAGCCATCGACTTCTGGATCATCACCTCGAGGGTCGCCGGGATGTTCGGATCGATGGCGCGGGGACGCAGCGGATCACCGTTCATCACCGCGAGCACGGTCATCTGAAAGGTCTCGCGCTCGTAAGGCGCCCGCCCCGTGAGCGAGGCATAGAGGATCGCCCCCACCCCATATATATCCGTACGGAAGTCGACTCGCTCACCCCGCGCCTGCTCCGGCGACATATAGCCGGGGGTCCCCATCACTACCCCGGTGCGGGTGAGGTTGCTGTCGTCAGTGTCTCGGAGCCGCGCCAGCCCGAAGTCCAGCACCTTGACCTGTGGATGGTTTGGGTCACCCACCAGGAACACGTTGTCAGGCTTGAGGTCGCGATGAATCACGCCGACTTCGTGGGCTGCGCTGACTCCTGCGCACACGGAGCGCACCACGTGGGCTGCCATGGACACGGACAACACGCGCTCTCGATCAAGGCGGTCCCCCAGGCTCTCGCCGGTGAGGAACTCAGTGACCAAGTACGGTCGCCCATCGGGAGTCTCCCCGATGTCGTAGATGTCAAGCACGTTCGGGTGGCTGACACTGGCCACCGCCTTGGCCTCTCGGCGAAAACGTCGAGCCACCTCGCCGTGGCTGACCATATCCGCACGGAGAACCTTGATGGCGTAGCGCTTGCCTTCGATGCGCGTATGCTGGCCTTCGTAGACGCGGCTCATGCCGCCTTCACCGAGCAACCCGACCAAGCGGTAGGTGTCGTGTAGGGTCGCGCCGAGGAGCTCGTCGAGCATCTCGACTTCCTCGCTGTCGTACGAATCGAAGTTCTGGTACGCGGCGGCAGGCTGAGCGCTCGCAGGTGCGCCCCGCTTGGACGATTGCGGCGCCGAGAGCGGTGACGACAGAGGCCCTTCCGATGCCTTCGGGTTACTGGACCCGTCCACGACGGTCGGCTTCTCGCCGGAGGTCTTGTCTGAGGGGCTCTTGGACGGCACGGTGCTTCGCTCGATTTCGTTGGCCCTTGTCCCGGATGACCCGGTGGACGTCTCACGTCAGCGCCAACGACAACCCATTCCAGCGTACTCCAGGCCCGCTAGTAGAGCGACACTAGCCTGGACGTGGCGCGGAGAAATTGCCGCCAGCTGGCCGGCCCACGGCCGGAACGTCGCTCCTCCCCCCAAAAATCCGCGCCGCTGAGGCAACAATTCCTTAGGACGACCTGGCACGTCCAAGTGGTCTAGACGACACCTGAGCTGGATGACACCTGACCCGGACGGTACTGACCCGGACGAAGGCGGAGGTGGCATCAGGTGCTACTCCTGCGGGCGCAGAGCCAGGGCGCGGAGCACAGCGAAGCTTCGTCGATGATTCGGCGTGGCGCGTTTCGAGTATGCTGGACGGTTCTGAGCGCTGCCGTTCGGCGCCGCTGTTCTTCAGAGGGAGGGAACCAACCATGAGTCCGATGCCGCCGCCGCAACTCGTGGCGCTGTCCGAGCGCGCCCGGTCTGGGCTGTCCACACTCAAGCGCAAGATGGTGCCCCCAGGGATCGCACTGCTCGATTTCATTGGCGACCTGTGGGGCTTTCATATCGCTTTCGCGCTGGCCGAGCTCTCCGTGTGCGACGCAATCCGCGACGCCGGGCCGGAGCCTGCTGCAGCTGACCAGATCGCCGAGCAGCTATCAGTGAACTCCGACATGTTGTACCGCACGCTGCGCGCCGCATCGCAGCTGGGTCTGGTCACCGAACACTCGAACAAACGTTTCAGTTTGACGTCACTCGGTCAGGCCATGTGCAAGTCGCCGGAGGCATCCTTCGTCGACTTCATCATCTTCATGGGGCGCCATGGTACGCAGAACTGGCCGCTGCTGGCTGATTGTATCCGTACGGGAAAAACGGCTGTGGAGCTACGCCATGGCAAGCAGCCATTCGACTGGCTCACCGGCAACCCCGAGGTGATGGAATCCTTCAATCGTGCGATGACCGCCGTGAGCAACGTCGCGTGCGAGGCCGTGGTCGCGGCTCATGACTTCACTCAGTACCAGCACATCACCGACGTTGGGGGCGGCCATGGCAGGCTGCTTGGGGCACTGTTGAAGTCAGCGCCAAAGGCTCGAGGCACGCTCCTCGATTTGCCGCAAGTCGTCGCAGGCGCTCCAGAGCTGCTGGAGGGTTTGGGGGTGAGGAGCCGCGTTGAAGCAGTGGGCGGTTCCTTCTTCGAAGCCGTTCCCGCAGGCGCAGATCTGTACGTCTCGAAGTCGGTGATTCACGACTGGCAAGACGAGCAAGCGACGCAGATCCTCAAGTGCATCCGCAAGGCAATGGGTACCAAGCAAGCGCGGCTGATGCTGTGCGAAACGGTGGTACCCGGCCCCGGAAAGCCTCACTTCGCCAAGCTGCTCGACCTGGAAATGGTCGTCCACGGCGGCGGCAGAGAGCGCACGGAGGATGAATACGCGGCGCTGCTGCGCGGCGCGAACTTCCGCTTGGATGCGATCGAAGCCACCGCCGGCCCAATGTCGCTGGTGCTCGGCTCTCCAGCCTGAACGCCAACGAAAAAGCCCCGCGCGAGGAGGGGGATCCTCACGCGGGGCTTAGGGGTGCTAGCGCGCCGAGACTCAGTTGGCCCAGCGACGCTCCAGCTGGGTGAACAGCGTGTCGTTGATCGCGTAGAGGTGGTCGCAGTGGGCGTGGGTGTCACCACCCGCGAAGCCCAGCACACTCAGGCTGCCAACGGAGCCCTTGGAGATCAGGTGCATCGACTCACGAGGACCTTGCGCGTCCAGCGCGGTGCGCTCGCCACCCTGGGACTCCAAGAGATAGGTCGCGGTCTCGGTGGTGCTCGAGTACCCCGGCGGGACGATGCTGGAGTGGGCGATCGCAAGCATCTTCTCACCCTTGGCGGCGCGCTCGGCGAAGCGCTCGAAGGGCGCGAGGCCGTCCGGCTTGATCTCGCGAGTGAACTTGTTGGCCATCGCAGAGTGCAGCCCGTCGGAGAGCAGGATGGCATCGATCAGATCGCTGTTGCCCTCCTCCACCAGGATTCGGTAGGCGGCGCCGTAGCCACCACTCCAGGAAGAGATGGCCAGGCGACGACGCTTCGCCCCGGGGCAGTGCTTGGCCAGGTCCTTATCAATTCCCGCGAGGAAATTCACGAAGGCGCCCTTCTGCTCGAAGTAGTGCTCGTAGGGGCCGCTGAGGGCTCCGAGGTTCACGATCACCGCGACCGCGTCGAGGTGCGAGTTCTTGAACGCCTTCGTCATCGTCTTGGGGCTGCCGTGAAAGTGGATCACGACGTCCACCGCGGAACGCTCGCTGCAGTCTTGGGGGAGCAGGTACTGCTTGCGCCCCTCACGCGCCTCGTTGGCATTCGCGAGCACACCGGGCTCGCTGGATTGATTGAGCCAGGGCAGAGCCGGCGCGGCCTCCACGGAGACGGGCGGTAGCACCGTGGGAGTAGGGGCGACGGGGGTGGTGTCCTGTTGGGGGAGTTCGCTCGGCTGAGCCTGTTCGCTGCCTCCAAGCAGCACCACACTCATCACCAGAGCCGACAGGATGTTGTTCATGCCCAGGACTAATACAAGTCGCGTACCAGCCCGGAGACAGCCCTAAATGGCTGAAATTGCGCGAGTTCAGATTTGCCTACCATGTAGGTGCTGCCCGCTGTCTGCTGCCTGAAAGGCTCGATTGCTGCCTTCAGGCATCAGGTCTGGGGGCAGCTGCCCTACACTCAGGCGGTGAGCGACTTCGATCGCCCGACCAACATCGGCGGCTTCCACCTCCCCACCGTGCGCCGGATGGCGACCGCGGTCGCCGTGCCGCGCCTCGAGTTCCACGTCGTGCGCGAAGCGGGCAACCCCAGCGACCGGCGTGTGACCCTCGAAGGCGAACGCATCCGCGTCGGCTCACACCTCTCGAACGAACTGGTGCTGGTCGATCACGCCGTCTCACGCTTTCACTGCTCCTTCGCGCGTAGCGAGTCTGCTTGGTCCATGAGCGATACCGGCTCGCTCAACGGCACCTATGTCTCCGGCCTGCGCATTCGCGAAGTGGACCTGCCGCGCACTGGGTGTGAGCTGCACCTTGGAGACTCCATCGTACGCGTCCGCGAGTCCGCCGACAGCGGCGTCGAGCAGATCCCAGAGACACCGAGCTTTGGCGACCTCTACGGTGAGTCCGCAGCCATGCGCCAGGTGTTCGGCATGCTCGAACGCGCAGCGAACAGCGACGCCACCGTGTTGCTCGAAGGCGAGAGCGGCACCGGAAAGGAACTCGCCGCCACCGAACTCTATCATCGAGGTCCACGCGCCCACGCTCCCTTCCTTGTCGTCGATTGCAGCTCGATCTCGCCGAGCGTGATCGAGAGCGAGCTCTTTGGTCACGCGAAAGGCGCGTTCACTGGGGCGGACCGACAACGCGTCGGCGCCTTCGAAGGCGCGACTGGTGGCACCATCTTCCTGGATGAGATCGGCGAGATGCCCCTCGATATGCAGCCGAAGTTGCTACGCGCCCTCGAGGCGAAGGAGATCCGTCGGGTGGGTGAGAACCAAGCCCGGCGCATCAACGTACGGGTGATCGCAGCGACCAACCGTAACCTCGAGCGTGAGGTCAACCGTGGACGTTTCCGTGAAGATCTCTACTTCAGGCTCTCTGTCGTCGCGATCCGTATCCCACCGCTACGCAAGCGAATCGAGGACCTAGACATCCTGATCCGCGCCCTCTTGCAGTCGCTGAATGCTCAGGAGGCCGAGCACCTGTTCACCGACAGCGTGCGCGCGGAGATGTCCAGGCACGACTGGCCTGGCAACGTGCGCGAGCTCCGCAACTACGTCGAGCGGGCCATCGTGATGGACGTCGCGGGACCCGCCAGCCAGCGGCGTCAGTCGACGCTGCCGCCGGACATGACCGCGCATCAGCTGGTCCAAGGGGCGCTAGCCAACATCGAAGTGCCGTTCAAGGCGGGCAAAGAGCAGCTCACCGCTGAATTCGAGAAGGCCTACCTCAAGGAGCTCATGGCCTGGGCGGAAGGCAACGTGAGCAAGGCCGCGCGCAAGGCACAGCTGGATCGCATGTATCTGCACCGTCTGCTCCAGCGCCACGACCTCAAGGACACTTGAAGCAGTTCCTCCTCTGAAGAAACGACAGACAAACCGCTATGGCCTACGACGAGAAGCTCGCGACGCGTATCCGCGCGGTATTTGAAGGTGATCCGAGGATCGCTGAACGCAAGATGTTCGGCGGTTTGTGCTTCACGCTGAACGGGCACATGTGCTGCGGTATCGTGCGCGACACGCTGATGCTGCGCGTCGGCGCAGAAGGCTACGACAAGGCAGTGAGCCTACCTCACGCTCGACCGATGGATTTCACCGGCAAGCCGATGAAAGGCATGGTGTACGTGGACCCTGCAGGCTTTCGCACCGCCCCGAGCTTGCTCAAGTGGATCAAGCTGGGCTCTGACTTCACAGGCGCGCTTCCCCCCAAGACCGCGAAGCATGACGCAAGACCAACCAAGGCAAAGCCTGCTAAGGCCAAGCCCGCCAAAGCCAAGCCTACGAAGGCCAAGCCTCAGCCAACCAAGGCAAAGCCGGCAAAGTCACCCCACGCGACCAAAGCCTAGCTCGGACAGCAGTAGTACTGACCCGTGCGCTGCACACAGCCCGCGGGCACCGATGCTTCGGGGTGACAGGTGTAAGACACGGGGGGTAGCCCAGCGCCTGCACAGGTCGAGTCCCACGGTGTTGCCCGCATGCACGCTGCCGTGGGGCAACACCAGACACCATTCGCGTACACGCAACCGTTCACGCCGGGCGGCCCGCCACTCGAGGTACAGCTGTAGCCATAGTGAGGCGACCCGCAGTTCGCTGGGCAATACACGCATTGCGTGTAGGTGTCGTAACCCAGGCAATACTGCGCATCAGACGACTTGGGCACTTGAGTTGGACAAGTCGTCGCCGGACTGCAACCTCCTGGGAGCTTGCACTGGAAGTTCTCACAGGTCGTCCCGCCAGTACACGGTCCGCAGTCACCGCCGCAGCCGTTGTCCCCGCATTGTTTCCCCGCGCAACTGGGTGTGCAGGTGCAGTGCCCGCTGCTGCAGGTGGAATTACCGGAGCAGGTACCACACACGCCACCGCAGCCATTGCTCCCGCAGTTGCGGCCGCCACTGCAGTCGGGGTTACACTGACAGCTGGACGTCGAGATCTGGCAGTTGGAGGTGCAACTCAGGCTGCCCGAGTAGTTGGAACCGAGCTGCGAGGCACAGCTCGCACTTCCGAAGTCGCTGACGTCACACTGCTCCCAGCTCTGATTCTTGACCCCATCCCCACATTCAGGCGACGCGCTTGTGCCGCCTGCGCCCGCCTGGCCCGCCGCGCCTCCTGCACCCGCCGCGGCACCGGTTCCCGACGTGCCCCCACTGGACATGCCACCGCTGCTCGCGCCGGCAGAACCCGCGCTGCCCCCGGACGCGGTACCACCTTGCGAACCCGCGCTGCCTCCGCTGCCACCGAGCAGCTGACCGCCTTGCCCCGCGGAAGCGCCGCCAACGCCGCCATCGCCGCCACCCCCAGTGCCTCCACTCTGGGTCGCGTCCGCGCCCGCATCCGCTTGTCCACCGCCGGTTCCCCCGACGCCACCTGCTGCGTCCGAGCCCCCACAGCCAACCAGCGACCAACCAAGCACCACCAGCGCCCACCACCCCCGAGTCATGGGCGGGGCTTAGCAGCGACCGAGGAAGCACCCAAGGTGAAAACGGCCCCACGGCGACCGCTTTTGCGGATGGGAACATTCTGCGCCGCTGCGCCGTAGGAGGCGTATCGCCCGCTTGCGGGCGGGACCGAAGCCAGGACAGACTCACCACGTGGCCAGCTACATCCAGAATATCCAGCTCACGATCCCCGCGAACCAAGCCTATATGGTGCTTCGCAACGCCGGCAGCGAGATCCCTGGCTTCAAGCTGATCCGGGAGGACCCCCAGGGCTACACGATGATGTTCAGCCGCGGCTTCGGCTGGACCAATCCGGTGGACATCAACGCGGGAGTGATGGCCAGCGGCGACGCGGCATCGCAGATCCAGTTGAACGCCAGCATCCTCGCGCTGGCCGATCCGTTCAGCTTCTTGCCGAACGTCTGCAAGCTCTTCCAGGAGCGCATCGAGCAGCACGTACACTCGATGCAGACGGGCGCCCCGCTGCCTCCCCCACGCAAAGACGGGCACGCGATGAAGGTCAACCTGATCATCATCGGAGTCCTGGTGGGGTTCGTCGCCCTGATGTTCCTCTTCATCATCGGGATGATCCTGTTGCGCTAATCGCGGGTGGCGGTTGAACAAGCCAACGCTCGATGCTAAGAACCGCGTCCTCGGAGGACGTCATGCGCTGCTCACACGACACGCTGCTCCGCCGCTTCCCACTCGGAATTGCGGCGTAAAGGAACTTAAGGGTAGGAGCCACCAGGGCTCCGAACTCGAGAGATCCGTGCACGTGCGCTCGAAGCGCTAGCTGCTCGTTCACAGCAGCCGCGATCGCGCGCGTCGTTCCCGCCTCGCGTCTGCCAGTTGGTGATTGGAAGGGTTTCTTCGACCCTGCCACGCCACTGCCTGACGCGTGAAACCATCCACGACAAGCGCTGAAAAGCCTTGAATTCTCGCTGCGCGCGCATCGCGCGGCTCGGCGGAGCTTCGCCTTTGAGCCCTCCGCCCCTCACCTCGAGCGACCTTCGGTCGCTTGCTGGCACCCTATTGCCCTGCGGCAATTCGCGCTCGGAAGGCGCGAAGGCTGCAAGGCCAGGAACGAACCATTTTGAAATTCACCAACGACTCGCGGGGCGCCAAGTCTCGCGACCCACGCCGCTCAGCGCGGCGCTCGAAAGCGAAACGACAACCAACGTCTCCTCAGCGCGCCGACTGGCAGCTCGCTAGCCAAGTGGAACGCGTTCTGGAGCTGTGTCTGGCGGGGAGCCGCAACCCCGTCTTGCACAACCTCGACGTCCACTCGGTGCTTCACACCGACGGCAAGCTCCACGTCCGCGTGGTGAGCTCGACTCACAGCGCAGAAGAAGTCTCTGAACACTTGGAGCACGCCTCGTCCTGGCTACGCCGGGAGGTCGCTGAGGAGATCACTCGCAAGCGAGTCCCGGAGCTACGCTTCGAGATCCTCGCGGATTGGCCAGACGACGCAGCAGCTCGCCTGCTGAGTGGGGAGGCCGATAGCCAATGACACCAAAGACAGCCAAGGGCGGCTCGGGATGGGAGAAGGTGCAGGCCTTCTTGCCCGAGCCGCTCAGCCAAGAATGCCGACAGAACATCGGGCGTATCGCGCGGCGCAACGACGTCGCGCGCATCGCCTTGATGCCCGACGTGCACCTGGCAGAGCACGTCTGCGTGGGCGCAGTGGTCGCCTCGAGAAGCCATGTGTATCCTCAGGCAGTCGGGGGGGACATCGGCTGCGGTGTGAGCGCGATTCGCCTCCAAGGAGAGCTGGAGGCTTTGGGCGCGCCAGAAGCACAGCGTGTCCTGCAACGCCTCGCGGAAACGGTTCCAGCCTTGAAATGGCCGCAGCCTCAGGCGCTCGATGCACTCACCGGAAGTTGCCTCAGTCAACCTCGCCTGCAACGGCTACTCGAGCGCGATGGCGCACTCCAGCTCGGCACGTTGGGACGCGGGAACCACTTCGTCGAGTTCTGCAGCGACGAACAACAGCGCCCGTGGCTCCTCGTCCATTCGGGCTCGCGGGGGTTAGGCAAGGCGGTGCGCGACCATTACTGCCCCAAGCCACTGGGCCCCCAATTGAGCGCCATTGAGGCCATGTCAGACACGGGGCGCGCGTACCTGCGCGACGCGGAGCTGTGTGTGCGCTACGCTGAGCTGAACCGCGCGCGGATCCGCGCTGCCGCCACGCGAGCGGCAATGGATCTACTCGGTTGGCAACCAGAACCGGAAACCGCGCGCGACATGGTGCACAACCAAGTGCGCTACGAAGCGCATTCTGGCGAGCCGTTGTGGGTGCACCGCAAAGGCGCTAGTTCCGCAAGGCAAGACGAGCTGGGCATCATCCCCGGTTCGATGGGTAGCCACAGCTACTTGGTGAGTGGTCGAGGCGAGCCAAGCTCTCTCTGCTCGAGCTCTCACGGTGCCGGGCGCGCCCTGAGCCGCACAGCCGCCGCGATCCACATCAGCCCCCAGGACCTCGTAGCGGAGATGCAAGGCGTCTTCTTCGAGGAGCGTCGCGCGGCACAGCTAGTCAGTGAAGCGCCGAGCGCCTACAAACCCATCACTCAGGTCATGCTGCGCAGAAGGCCCTGGTGCGCATCCAGGCCAAGCTGACCCCGGTGCTCAACTTCAAGACGACCTAAACAACATGTTGATTGGCAGGGTGTTTCAACACCCTGCCAACGCGGCGCGACTAGGTCCAGTGCGGCCCCATTGGACTCGCACACGGTTCGTTCTACGCTCTGGCTGTCGAATGCGTCCGCTTGATACCGCCCCCGCTGCTCACACTGTTCAGCTCCGCCTCTATCGCCAGATGTCGCCGGAGCAACGCAGCGCTTTGGCTTTGAGAATGAGCGACGAGATCCGGGAGATCGCCGCCGCCGGCATCCGCCAGCGACATCCGGAGTACACGGAGGCCGAAGTGCGACGCGCGCTAGTCTGCCTCCTGTACGGTCGCGAGTCGGCGCAGCGCGTCTGGCCCAACGAGAGGGTGCCCGCTGCGTGAGCGGTGCCCAAGCGTTCCTCGCGCGCATCGTGACTGCGCTGGACCAAGCGCAGGTGCCCTACATGCTGGCAGGGTCTTTCGCGAGTTCTCATCATGGTGCACCGCGGGCGACACAAGACATCGACATCATTGTCGATCCCGACCAAGACTCATTGAAAGAGTTCCTGAGATTAATCAGCAGCGCTACCACCTACGTCGACCCTGACACGGCGCTAGACGAATTCAAACGACGCGGTCAGTTCAACGTGATCGACATAGAAACCGCGTGGAAATTAGATGTTATCTTCCGCAAGCCGCGTCGCTTCAGCCGCATCGAGCTCTCCCGCCGCGCACCGGCGACAATTCTTGGGCTCAGCGTTCAGGTCGCGTCGTTGGAAGACACCATCTTGACTAAACTAGAGTGGGCGAAATTGGGCAGCTCCGAGCGACAGCTGCGTGACGTCTCGACCCTGGTCGAGGTCACGGGCGACGCGATCGATATCGAGTATCTGGAACAGTGGCTCGACGAACTCGGTGTTCGAGATCTCTGGGAGCGAATCAAACAGTAGCGCGGCTGCGGCCCATCAAGACTCATCCGGTGTAACGCTTGGATCGACCGCTGGTGGCCACGCCAGCTTGGGAGGGACGTGGGCACCTACGTCGAGTTCGTCCCAATGGCCATTGAACTCGGAGGGCCCAGAGCCTCGTGGGACCCGGGCGAGCTGCCAGGTCCAAAGCTCCGTCTCCAGCGCGTAGCCCTTCCAGAGCGCAAACCAGCCGCTGCCTTCATCGGACCCGCGTTCGATGTGTAGCCAGCTGACGTCGGGCGGCTGCCCTGCTTCGACCTTCACGACATCGCGAGCCGAAGTCGCGCAGGCAGCGCCGTTCAGCGTTACCGGCGGGCGTAACTTCGCGAAGGCGCGGTCGTCCGTCGTGAGAAAGCGGATGTTCATGGCGCAGCGATCTTGGCCGACGTTGTCGCCAAACTCCGCGAACGTCGCGTAGAGCTCGTCTCCACTTGGTTCGAACAACAACCAACCGTGCCGATCCCCGCTGATCATCTCTGCCAACACATAGTGCTGCTCAGCCTCGGGCACGGCAGCACGAATCACCACCTGTTCCACGCCGCTAGCGGAGTTCACCGGCACGCCTCGCGGCGCAGGGTCAGCAGGGTGCGAAGCGGGCGCTTCATGGGCCGAGGAAGCGCAGCCGACGAGCAGGAGTGGAAGGCGCAGGGCGCGCATCAGACGGAGTACTCTCGCCCGGCGAGTGCAGCTCGCGCAACCGCGCCCAACGAGAAAACGTGCGTAACCGCACGGACTCGCGGCTAGCTCACCTCGCGTGGGCTCGCCTGGGCGATGTGGTGCTCGTGGGCGTAGCTACCCATGAGCTCCGCAACCCAGGCGCGCACGCCATGAAACCAAACCCGGCGCAGCAGGAGCAGCAAGAGGATCGCCGTGGCGAGCTTGCCAAAGAAGCCAGGCGCGTGAGGTGCCACAACGCTCAGCGTGTGCTCGCCCACCGCAGGAATTCCCTGCCCCACGCCCCAGGCGAGTCCCCAGCACCCAGCGACGATCCCCAGCGCCAGCGCGATGCTCCGCGCGGTGCCCAGGCGAGCGCGGAAAAAACCGAGAGCGCGCAAGTTGAAGGTCGCGCCGAGCACCAACCCCGCCACGGCGACCCCGGGCGGGAGCCCTTTGGCGATCGCAACGGCGACCACGGGCACCGCCGATGGCGCGCTGAGGTAGCTCGGCAGCGCGACAGCGCTGATCACGCACAACGCAAGGAGCGGGTGCTGCAAATCGAGCGCCCCGCTCGGGACGTACGCTTCGACGAAGGCGGCGCTCAACAGACCAAGCACCATCCAGATCCCAAGGTGATCCAGCAAGCCCTCGAAGGCGCGCTGAAATCTCCCGACGAAATCAGCCCCGATCCCCAGCTGAACGCGGCCGCTGTCCGGCGGCGTCTCACTGGCAGCCTGCCTGCCTCCAACCAAAGCACCGAGCGCCCACGCGAGCAACGCTACGAAGCCGAGCGTCGCAAGGGTCAACCCCGGCCCCAAAAACCGCAAGGAAATCAGCCCGAAGTCGATGCTCACGACGGGAGCCGCGAGCATCAGCCCTAGCATTTGCGCCGGGTGCGCGAGCTTGCGCCCCAATGTCAGCACCCCGCTCGTCGCAAGCGGGCGGGCCACTGCGTGGGCGACGCCGAGCGCCGCCCCCTTGGCACTTGACGCCCCCGCCGGAGCCGCCGGCGGCAACATCGATACATTGGCTTGCACCAGCGCCGCGAGCACGAGCGCCAAGAGCAGCACCGGCGCGGTGTCGTAGGTGAAGTCTGCCAAGCGCTCGAAGAGCACCGCGTGCTCCTCTGCCCCGTGCCCCGAGGCTCCTATCGCCCCGAGCAATAGACCAAACCCCGCACCCACGAAGTCGAGGGTCCGTCCCCAGCTGCCCGTTGGCGCGTGTTGCTTCAGGTCGTGAGCAACCACATGCAGCACCATGCCTGCGGTCAGCGCAGCCACCCAGGCGGTCGCGGCGGCGAACCCTGCGCTCACCGCGCCGCCGAGCACAACGCCCGCGCCCCCACTGACGCCGAGCCCCAACGCGCGCAGCCCGGACTCCTTTTTCCGCGAGGCACCGCCGAACGCCAAGACCACCATCGCTGCCACCGGCACGGTGTGCGCGGCGAGCGCTAGCACCACGTCGACGTGGCCGTGGCCACCATGGTCGTGTTCGCTCAGCGCGCCCATCGACAAGCCGTCGCCGATGTGATGCAGCAAGAGTCCCGCGTAGCCCACCTCGAGGCCGGCTCGCGCCCGGGATGCTCCGGCGAGCTTCCCGGCGACAGCACCCAGCAGGCTTGGGAGCAACAGGCCAGCAACGAACACGGCGAACGTCGCGACCCCCAGGACCTCGTACGCCTCGGGTAAGAGGTGCATGAACACCACCGCGAGGGACGCGGTGAGCGCGAAGCTGCGGATCGGCCCGAGCATGGACTCTTGCCTGCCTGGCACGAAGGCCAGCAAGACTCCGAGCACGACGGAGCCAAGAGCGGCGCTCAAGGGGATCAGCACGCAGCCTCGTTATCGCAACTGAGATGCAATTTCAATTCGCAAGCCTACGTCAGCCAGACGCAAGTGCAATTTGATTGCACTTGCGTCTGGGGTCGTGACGCTTCGCTCGGTGCGACAGGCACAAATTTGCCTCGCCGAACCGCGGAATGCGTTGTTATCACGTGGCGTTGGGCTGCCTCATGCGAAGCACACTTCGAGCGACTCTCAGCGTCCTCTGCGTCAGCGGCACCTGCGTCTTGGGGATCTTCGGCGCCAGCTGCGCGGCGACGACGCCGAGCGCCGCACCCGCGCCCGAAGCGGTGACTAGCGCTTCCGAGCGCCCACCGGCTGCACCTCCCCCCCAAGAAGAGCCGCCCAAGACCGCCGTCGACATTCCGGGGCTGACGCGGACGCTCGATAGCTTGGGGTACGAGTCGGCGTTCGTGCTGCGGCCGCCCCACGGCGAAGACATCTTGCTGCACCCGGAGCGCTGCCGCACCGGCTACTTGCCCGCGTCTACGTTCAAGATCCCGAATAGTCTGATAGCGCTCGAGACCGGGGTCGTGAGCGGTCCCGATCACTTGTTCAAGTGGGATGGCGTGAAACGCCCGATTGCCGCGTGGAATCAGGATCACACACTGCGCTCGGCCTTCCAGGTGTCGGCGGTTTGGTACTACCAGCGGGTAGCGCGGGAAGTCGGACAGGAGCGCATGCAGAGCTGGGTGGACAAGCTCGCCTACGGAAATCGAGACATCAGCCCGGCCGTCGATCGCTTCTGGCTCGACGGTGGGCTGCGCATCTCGCCCATTGAAGAGGTCGACTTCGTGCAACGGCTCTACGAAGAGAAGCTGCCGGTGTCAGTGAAGAGCCAGCGCAGCGTGAAAGAGATCATGCGCAGCGTGGACGACCCGAGCCTGCAGCTATTCGCGAAGACCGGACGCACTGGCTTGGTCGAAGGTCGCGACTACGGCTGGTACGTCGGGTATCTGGTTACGGATGCAGGGCCGTATTTTTTCGCGACACTCCTCACGAGCAGCGCGCCAGGCAAGGACTTCTCCGAGGAACGCAAGCGCATCACGCTGCGCTTGCTTGGGCAAGTTGGCGCAATTCCGCAGCCATAATTGTCGTTTCTTCGGTCGTCGCTCGAGGCGGATCTCAGGTGGCCAAAATGGCCACCCCCGTGCATTGATCGCTCCTCGCAAGGCTGGAGGGCCCGTGCAAGACTGCGCTCCGCTTGTCTCGCTCGCCCTCCAGTCCTTTCTCTTCCTCTGAGCTTGATGAGCTCATGGACTCGACGGAGCTGCCCGGCTCACACCCTGAGGCCTCCGACAAAACCATCGTTGATCCCGAACCGCCCAGCGGGCGCATGGCTCAACGAGACGCAGACGGACGGACTCACCTAAATCGCTTCCCGGGGGATCCAGCGCCCCACGATCGCATCAAGGGAGTCGCCATCGCCGCCTTCGTGCAGTGGTACCAGCAGACACAGGACCGCGCGCGCCTGGCCGAGGTGATCGCCAGTATGCGACCGGAGCATAGGGTTCACTTGGACGTCAACCGCCCGGGCGCGGGGCTCATCGCCAGCACATGGTACCCGAGTGCGTTGGTTCACGAGCTCCTCGATGGGCTGAGCGCCGGCCTGTCAGAGAGCGAGACCGAGGCGCTCGCGACTCAAGCCGAAGGCGCCGTGATGGACGCGACGCTGCACGGCGTCCACAAACTGTTCTTTCGCATGCTGGTGACGCCGGAGCGCTACGCGCGCTATAGCCAGCCGCTTTGGAATCGCTTCTTCGACTCCGGCCAGATGGTCACGGAGGTGGAGGGCAACGAGGTCAGGAGCCGCGCCACCAACTGGCGTGGCTATCACTGCTTCATCTGCCGCATGAACCGCGAGGCCATGCGTATTATCCACACGGCAATGGGCGTCAAGGTACTGGGCAAGGTGGAGACAGTCGAGTGCATGGCCCAAGGCGACAAGAGCTGCTCGAACCGTCTGCGGATGGCGCGCTAGAAGTAAGGCATCCCCGCCCCGAATTCGTCCCGCGTTGCCCGCTCGATGGGCCCTCGGCTATGCTCCCCTGGTGCGCGTAGTCCTGCTATACCCTCCCCCGTGGAAGCTGGCCGCTCCTGCAGAACTGGGAGACCACAGCGCGCGGCTGAGTCCTGAGCGGGGCGGTCCTCCCGCGGACTACCGCGAAGGCGATCTGGACCCGGACTTCTGGCAGACGCCCTACGGGCTCTACTCCCTGGCGGCCCAAGCGACGCGTGCGGGGCACCAGGTCAAGCTGCTCAACTTGTCCGCCTTTCCCTGGCAAGAGGTCGAGAAGGTGGTCCGCTCACTCGAAGCCGACCTTTGGGGCATGAGCTGCTGGACCGCGAATCGCAGGGGAGTTGGCTACACGGCGGCGCTCATCAAAGAGCTCCACCCGGACACCCACATCATCGTCGGTGGCCCTCACGCCACGCCGCTGGCGAAGGAGATGCTCGAGTATCATCCGGCCATCGACACCGTGAGCGAGGGCGAGAGTGAGCTGCAGTTCCTGGAGCTGTGTGGGCGACTCGGGCGTGGGGAGTCGACTCTAGGCATCGCGGGCACCTGGTACCGCGGGGATCAGGGCATCGAGCAGGCGCCGTCGCGGGCTTCCATCGATAACCTGGACACCTTGGCGTCGCCCCACGCGCTGTTCGACACCCACATCTTCATGACGTCGCGCGGCTGTCCCTGGGCCTGCACCTTTTGCGGGGCTGAGACGAGTTGGGGCCGCGGTTTCCGTGCGCAGTCGGTGGACTACGTGCTCGATGCACTGGAGCAGGCGGTGGGTCGCTTGCCGGTGAAACTCCTGCAAATCAAGGACGACACCTTCACCACCAACAAGAAGCGGGTGCTCGAGCTGTGCAAGGGGATCCGCGCCCGCGGGCTGCAGTTCTTGTGGAGCTGTGACACCCGCGTCGACGTCCTGAGTGACGAGCTCTTGCGAGAGATGCGTCTCGCGGGCTGTCAGCGACTGAGCCTCGGCGTCGAGTCCGGCTCCGCGAGCATCCTCAAGCAAATCGACAAGAAGATCACCGTCGACAAGATCGTCGAGAGCGCGAACCTGGCGAAGAAGTACGGAATCCAGGTGCGCTTCTACATGATGCTCGGGAACCGCGGGGAAACGGTAGAGACGTTTCAAGAAACGCTAGAGTTCCTAGAGCGCGCCAGACCCCATCAGTACATCTTCTCCTGCCTTTCGATCTATCCCGGGACGCGCGACTTCCAGGACGCCGAAAAAGCTTGGCTCGACCGCAACCGCTACTTCCAAGAGACCTTTCAAGAGCTCAAGGTACCGTACGACGCGGACCCGGAGACCACACGAGTGCTCAACGAGTGGTTCGCGCAGAACTGCGGCCTCCGCGACTTCTACCGAGAGGGAGTCGAAGAGTGCAAAGCCATCTTGGCTGAGCTCGGCGATCATCACGCGGCGCACATGGATTTGGCAGGTGCCTACTACCGCGAACGGCAGTTCAAGCTAGCGGAGGAGCACATCCACAAGGCGCTCGAGCTCGGCTACCCGCTGCCTGGCCTCGCCTACAACTACCTCGCCTGCATGGCAGCAGATCGGCGCGACCTGCAGAGCCTGCAGGAATACCTACGCAAGGCTATCCGCACGGATCCACAACACTTCGTGGTCGCACAGAACGCCGAGGCGCTGCGCATGTGGCTCACCCAGGGCGGCCCCGTGCAGAACCTGCCGCTTCACCTCACGGCACGCCACGACTTTCAAATCTTCGAGCGTACCAAGCAGCCGATGCTCCCGGGCGCGCTCCCCGAAGACTTCGCTCACTGGTCGCCGCCTTCAGAACCCGACCCGGACGATCCGCTGCGCTCCGCTAGCGAAGCGAGCCAGTCGTCAGACCAGGATCGCACCCGCTTGAAGGTCGTCTCGTCGCCGTAGGCCAAACCGGACCAGATCGCGCGCACTGCGTTCGCGGCTGCCTTCAGGTGCTCGCCGTGGGTGATCTCTCCCAGGCTGGCCAGGTGATTCTCCGCGGTGCGCAGGGCCTCCATCGCCACCACCCGGGGCTCGGAGGCGAACGCCAGGCTGATCCACAGCTCCCAGTCCTCCTGCAGCTCGAGCGCCGTGACTTCGCCCAGCTCCAACTCCATGCTAAGTTCCGCGAGGAACTGCCACTTCGGAGCCGGCTGCTTGGGGTGGTAGTCGTCACCTGAACGGCGCCACACTTCAACTGCCGCGTCGAGCTTCTCGGCGCTTAGCTTGCCCGCCAGCTCCTTCTCGCGAGCCGCCAGCGGCGCCAACGCACCGCTCGCTTGATACGGCGGAACTTGATCTGACTCAGCTGCGGCTTGCTTCCAGAGCGCAGCGTCGTGAACCGCATCCAACAAGCGCGCACGGCTCAAGCGCTGCCCTTCCCAGGCCAAGAGGCGCACCCACAAGAGCTCGGAGCCTTCCCGAGCAAACCGCTCAGCAGATGACTGGCGCCGCAGCTTGGCTTTGTCCAAATGGACTGGCGCGCGCACACCCGTCGGCGCTTGCACTGGAGCCCGTTGTTTCCGCGCTTGTTGGGCGCGACGCAGCTTGCGATTGGCGGTCACCGCTCGGTTCTACATCAGCACACTGACGTTCGGCTACCGGGCAGCGCTTGCCAACTGCCTGCGCCTACTTCTTTGCTCGCAGGAAACTCATGGCTTCCTTCAGGCCCGCGTCGGTCATCGTGTGTCCGACCTTCGGGCGCGCCTTGGCGCGGTGCTTCCACCCGAGGCGCTTGAGTAGCTTGGCGAAACCCGCGGCGTCCTTCTTTGCGCTTTTGTCTTTCAGGCCCCAGCCGACGTAGACCGGCGGACGGCGCTTGATGCGCTTGGCGGTCGCCTCGAGATAGTTCGCGCCGCCACCTGCAAACACTCCATAGCCATCCGCCTCGAAGGCATCCCGCAGCACCAAGCTGCTGGCGTAGTACGCGCCGTTCGAGAAGCCGACGATGATCAGCTTGTCGTAGGCCTTGCCGCGACGCTCTTCGAGTGTCTTGCGCGCCTCGCGCCACTCATCGAACAGCTCGGGTTCGAGCGTCTTCTGTGCAGAGCTGCGCGTCGGCCAGGTCCACCAGTCTTCCATGTCCTTCGGACCAATTCCGCGTCGCCCGCGGGGCGCTAGCAGGTCGAAGTGATTCACCTTCGCAGCGCGCACCAGCGCGAGCTGCTGGTTGTATTGCCAGCCGCTCTCGGACTTCACGACGCCGTGCAGGAAGACCACGAGCGTGTCCGACGCCTCATCCTTTGCGGGCACGAAGGCACACACATGGTGCTCGAGCGTCTCTAGCTCCTTCTGGCACCACGCCTCATCCTTGGACGCCGCTGCCTCTTTGGACTCTTCCGTGTCTTTGGCCCCTGCTGCATCTTCGGACGCTGCAGCGCCGCTCGGCTCTTCTTTGGGCCGTTCTGGCGCTGGTGCAGGCTCATCTTTTGGGGGTGAGGCACTCGGCGCATCCGCGGCTGCGGATCCAGGTGCCACCACGCATGTCCCCCCCAAAACCCCGCAGCCCAAAGCCGCGAGCCACCTACCGCGCCGCCAACTCACGGCGCCAAGCCTTGCGCAAGTCCCGCCGGAGCGCAAATCGCCACATCCACTTCCACCCGGAAAGCGACTCGATTGAGGCTCGCGGTTCTGCGCCTCAGATGAGATGCTGCGCCAACCCAGCCGAGGGGCATGCGAAGGAATCAATGAGTATTCAGTGGGACGACCTACGCTATCTAGAGGCTGTTCAACGCCTCGGCAGTGTGAGCGCCGCCGCGCGGGAGCTGGGCCTCGGTCAGTCGACGCTGTACCGGCGCATCACGGCGCTCGAGCAAGCGATCGGCCAACCGTGTCTGATTCGGGGAACGTCCGGGGCGACGCTCTCCGACGCCGGCGTGGCCCTTGCACAGGTAGGACGTCGCACCGCCAAGTCCCTCTCCCAAGTGCTGTCTTCGCTGCGCGATCAGGGCGGTGATCTGGAGGGCGTGGTCAGCGTCACCACCGTTGAAGCCTTGCTGCCCTTCATCCAAGGCCCACTCGCAGAGCTCTGCGAAAAAAATCCGACGCTCAGCGTCTCGCTCCACCTTGGAGATTCGGGGCCAAGCGTGCGCGACCACGAAGTCGACGTGGCGCTGGCGATCATTCCACGGCCGCCCGCTGGCTGTTGGGGCAAGCGAGTCGCTCGGCTTGGGTACGGGGTGTTCGCGACGAAAGCCGCTGCAGCCCGTCCGGAGCGGCGCTGGGTGCTGCGCCCTCGCGGCGAGAACACACCCGAGGCCGCCTGGGAGCGGGCGAACGCTGGAGAAGCGGCGATGTACGCCCAATTCAACACCCTTGTGAGCTTGTGCGCCGAAGGTGTCGGGCTTGCGTTGATGCCCAAGCTGCTTGCTGCCCGCCACGCGAGTCTGGTGGAGCTCAGCGAATACGCGAACTCGGTCAGGAAACTCGAGCGCATTCTCTGGGTGCTGACCCACCCGGATCGCCGCAAGACCCCACGCATCCGCGCGGTAATGAGCGCGCTAGAGCGTCCGTGGTCCACAGCGGCGGACTAGTCCCCGGGACTAGCTGAGTTCAATCCGTTGCGCGGCGGGTGATGATTTGCTTGGCGCCGAGCTCCACCAAGCGCTCCATGAGCGACACCCAAGCGTCCACAGGCGCTGAGCCGAAGTCGACGATGAACGCCAACCGGTGATCATCGTACTCCGGATCGGACATGAAATGCACCACGCGGTAAAGCCCCGTCTCGTCCGGAGTGGACGCGTCTTCCGCGTCGAACCACGACATGAACCACTCTTGGAGCGGCGAGAGGTCGGCGCTCTCGGGTACGTCTGCCAGGATCTCGGCGTAGTCCCAGCCAAACGCTTCCACACGGACTTCAGCGCCTCGCATCTGAAATAGGATTGGCTCGAACTCGAGTGAGCGTGCGGGGTCGACCTGAATCTCGTCTCCGGCGGTATCCTCCTCGCGTCGAATCAGATCCGCCCGCAGGGGAAGATCCAAGGGGCCTTCGACCGCGATCGAGCCATCCGCCATGCGGTAGGCAGGCTCGACGAACGGACGCACCTCAGCGTCGATAGCCCGCGACAGCGCCTCGACGTTCAGCTCGCGGACCCGTCGAAGCACCTCAAGGAGTTGAGTCATCGAACGATGTTACAACCGCTCACGCGGCCGTATCCATTCGCTCACTTTGCAGGAAGTCGGAGTTCAGGCTGGTGTTTGTGACATTTCTGCCTCACAACGAATCAGCGAATCTTGCGCGTACCCCACGCAAAGTCGGGAGCCTGCCCATGAAGCTTTTCAAGTTCTCTCAGTATTCCAAACTCCGAACGCGGCGCTTCGGTGCCTCCCTAAGCCTGAGTCTGGCGCTCGCGCTGCCCGTGACGGGCGCTCTGCCCGGCTGTTCCAGCGACGACACCACCGAGCAAAAGCAGACCGAAGCTGGTCTGCCCCAGGGTCAATTCTTGATGGGCGTGTCCCTGGCGCCGCTCTCCGGCTTGGTGCTCCCTTACCGCGTGGATATTACGGGTAGCCACGTGGAGCTGCACGCTATCGCGAACGACGGCAGCGTAAGCGAGGTTTTAGCGCAGGCAGACGACATCGTCCCTGCGGAGGACGGCACGTTCACCATCGACTTCGGCGGGCTCACGATGCCTGGCGCCTATACGCCTACGAAGAGCGACGTTGACGTGGAGCTGGTCGTGCAGGGGCAGGTCCAGACTTCAACGACCTTTTGCGGCAGCATCAGCGGCAAGATCGTCACGTTTGGCATGGACCTAGCTGGCAGCACCTTCGGTGCCGTGGTGTACACAGCGGATGGCGAGGCCCCTTCCTCCTGCGACGGTACCGCGGCGGAGATCCCGCGCATCGACCAGTGCCCCGCGGTGACCGACGGCAAGAACACGGCATTTCCGAGCGGCAATGATCCTCGCGATTTCGAGATTGTGCTACCCACTACCTACGACGCGAACAAGAGCTACCCGTTGGTGTTCGTGTATCACGGCTTCGGAGGCACCAACACCGACATGCTGGACGCCGTCGGCTTCCGGGCACGTGCGGATGTGGACGACGTAATCATCGCGGCCCCCCAGGGCCTCGAGTCCGGCAACGGGGCGACCTGGAACATCGCCACTGCAGCGGCCCAAAACGTGGATGTCGCCTTCTTCGACGACATGCTGAAGTGTATCGGTGAGTCCTTCAACGTCGACGACCAGCGCGTCTACGTCACCGGCATGAGCAACGGTGGGCTGATGACCGGTACGCTCATCGCGACGCGCTCCGACGTCATCGCGGCAGCCGCGCCCTTCTCGGGCGGTATCTCTCTGCCCTACGTCAAGACGAGCAATCAGCCACCCACGTTGGTGAGCTACGGTGGGCCGACGGACATGGCCTTCTCCCAGGACTTCGAGAAGCTCGCCGATGAGATGGTCAGCGAGCTGAAGACCGAAGGTCACTTCGTGGTGCTGTGCAACCACAACCAGGGCCACCACATCGAGGCGTCGTATCTGCCCTGGGCGATGCAGTTCCTCACGGATCACAGCCTCGGCTCGGCGCCGGCCTACACGGACACGCTACCTTCGGTGTTCCCCGACTACTGCAGCATCCAATAGCGCGCGCTCGCGAGGCAGTGAAGCTTCACTTCGTTGCCTCGTCGCACTTCCCAAGTTCGCTCGACGGGACGATGAGCTGGTGCTCAGGCTCGAGCTTGAGCCAGACGGCATGAGGCAACCGGATCGGGATCATTCGACGCAACGCTGGTTCACGCTTTAAACGCTCCGCGTCTTCAGCATCAGCGAAGTCCCAGTAAGCGCCGGCACGCAGCGAGCCAACGGCCCGCGCAACGCCGTCGTGAAGCACTCCCAACGTGAGCGGGCGCTTGCAGTGCTGCTTGCCAGCGTACTCCGGCACCAAAAAGCGCACCCCCGCCGCGTACGAAACGACACCGAGCATCTGAGGCGATGTCTCGAGGTCGCTTCGCAAGACCCAGCCAACGATCAGCTCTGTCCCTTGTTGGTAGCTCACACGCCAGCGCTCGGTGGCTCCACGGCCAGAGTGATCATGCACCGCAAGCTCGATCCACTCACCCTGGGGAAGGAAGACCTGCAGCTTCATCCCGCTCCCCGCGTCCGGACTCCCCCACAGGTCCAGGGTTTGCCCCGACCGCGCGTAGGCGTACCCGATCCGCCCCAATAGCTTTGCGGAAATCTTGGGGTCGAACTCCACCTGACTCAAGCTGAGCTGGGAGCACACGAGCGAGAGCTCCTGGGGCGGATCCCCAGGCAACCGCACCGGACCTCGAATGCGATGCTCGAGTTCGAGCAAGTTCGCGCGCCGCCCGAGCGGTGACAACACGGCAGAGGGCGCGAGATAGATCGCGCGATCGAAGATCGGCTCGTTCGGGAAGAGCTCGAGCTGACTCAGTGAGGTGTAACCCCGCAAGGCCAACACGCCGTCGTCGACCAGCAACGTCGCCGTGCCGTCATCGCGCACGTGCACGCGAGCGGGTACCCTGAACACTTCAGCAAAGGGCACTTCCCCCGCGCCAATGCTCAAACCGAGTGGCCGTCCCCAGTGACGGTGAGAGCCATGGGTCTCGACCACGCAGTCGCTACTATCTTGCCGCGCGGCAATATCTAGCTCCGGAAGTTCGACCCGAGAAGCGAAGTCCGCCGGCCCCTCTGCGGGCCGACCACTACACCCGATCGGCAACACCGCCAGCCAAGCCAAGAAGAGCCAAAAACGCCGCGCCCGTGGCCTCGGGACTTCGCCAGCGCAGAAGTGAGCCCCTTGCACCTCTGGCAGGCGCAGGGTTTGGGGGGGAGGAGCAACGAACGAAGACCAGGACATCAGCGGCGGCGCTGATCACGATACACGCGATCGGCACCGCGCAACGCCTGTCCGCTCAGCCAGACGGTGCGCAGATCGCCAAACGGCGTGCCGACGCCGCTATTCAGCACCATCGCGAAGCTCAGGTTACGCGTTGGGTCGGCCCACGCGCCCGAACCGCCGAACCCGAAGTGGCCAAAGGCGTGCTTCGGCACGCCGAGCGAGGTGCCGACGAAGTGGTACCCAAGGCGCCAGCGCATCGGGAAGAGCACGACGCGATCCGAACCTGACGTCTGCACCTCGGTGGCGCGGCGCAGAGTCGCTTCGGAGAGCAGGCGTACGTCACCCAGCTGACCACCCCCGGCGAGCGCTGCATACAGCTTCGCCAGCGACCGAGCTGTGAACAGCCCGTTGGCCGCTGGAATGCTCGCGCGCAACACCTGAGGATCACTGAAGTCGAGGCGACCGATCCCCGGGGTAATGAACGCGCGGCGCGCCTGAGTCAGGTCCGCAGGCACGCCAGCGGCGCGCAGGCCACGCTCCAGCAGCCAAGCAACGCGCTCACGGCGCTTGGCCTTCTCCGCGCGCTGGCGACGGCGCACCTCCGCAGGCAAGCGCTGACTCACCGCTGCGCGTTCGCCTCCAGGCAAGCGCATGAGCCGCGCGGCGCGCGACAGCGCCTCCTCGGGCGCGCCAATGTACAAGCCGTCGAGCCCGAGAGGCTCCGCAAGCTCGGTGCGAATAAACTCCGAGAGCGGACGCCCCGAAACCCTGTGCACGATTTCACCCACCAGGAAGCCGTACGTCAGCGCGTGATAGGCGCTGTGAGACCCTGGGCGGTGCGCCGGCGCCGCAGCGGCGAGCCTCGCGACCATCAGCTCCCAATCCAGCAAATCTTCCGCGCGCTCCGCTAGCTCGCTCAACCCGTAGAGCCCAGCCTGATGACTCATCAGTTGCCGCACGGTAATAGCCGCCTTGCCAGCCTGAGCAAACTCGGGCCAGTAGCGCGCAACCGGCGCGTCGTAGTCCACCAAGCCGCGATCCACGAGCAGGTGGAGAGCAGTGGAGGCTACGCCTTTGGTGGTCGAGAACGACACGCTCAGGGTGTCTCGCTCCCAGGGCCTGCCGGTTTCATCCCGCACGCCGCCCCAGATGTCGACGACACACTCGCCCTGATAAAAGACGCTCACCGCCGCGCCGCCGCCCGTTCGCTTCAGCTGGCGCCACAGCGCGTCGCGCACCTGGATGAACCCAGGCGCCGAGTAGCCGTGAACCACCAGCGGGCCCGGCGGAGCGCTGGCGAGGGCGGCGTTCTGGCTCGCCGCGCGCCCCAATCGCTGCACCAACGCCGCTCCTCCCACGAATTCAAGAATTAGCACGGGGCGTCGCCTTTGACTTCGCAATTCCTTGAGTATGCTCCGCGTCCCATGAAGCGGGCTCTCAGCATCACGTCGCTCGCGCTGTGCGCAGCTTGCGCCGGCGCAAACACTGCGGAACCGAGCGGTGCCGTTCCCACAACGTCGCCGTCCGTCAACGGCGCACCCGTGAACAGCGCGACTTCAGCGAACGCCGAAGAGAAGCAGAGCACCTCACCCCCGAAAACTGGGGAAGCGGATGCGGGCGCAAAACCAGCGGCGGCGGCTGATCCGTTCGCGGGCGCGACGTTTCCACCTGCAGACTTCACACCACCTTTCGAGCGCAGCGCGCAGCCGGGAGACGGCAAGTGGGAGGCGGTGGCAGAGGGTGGCGAAGTGGATGGCAAGCCCATCATGTTCCGCACCAGCCTGCGACCTCACTTGTTCAAGCGCTTTGCGTTCGTCAACGTAGTCGCCATCGACTTGAGCCGTACGGAAATAAACTTGGTCGCAGGGACCCGGGAGCCTGAGACGAAAGCGCTACCGGAGAGCGAACGCACGGGTCTCGTGCCTGCAGCCGTTCAGCCCCGCCTGGCTGCGATTTTCAACGGCGGCTTCATGACGAAACACGGAGGCCACGGCATGGGCCTCGGTGAGATCGACCTGCTCCCTCCACGGGACGAGCTATGCACTGTGGCGTTGCTCGACGACGGTCACGTGCGCGTCGGCACCTGGAGCAAAATCTCCACGGAAAAAGCGCGGTTTCGCGCGTGGCGCCAGGGACCGTGGTGTTTGCTGGAAGAGTCCCAGGTGAACCCCAACGTCACGAGCGGGAAGCAACGCAAGTACGGCATGAGCGCCGAAGGCAAGATGGAGATCCGGCGCTCTGCGGTCGGCGTGAGCGCAGGCGGCGGGACGTTGTACTACGCGGTCGGCGAAGAGCAGACGCCGGAGCTGATGGCGAAGGCCATGCAAGTGCTTGGGGTCCCGAACGCTACCCAGCTCGACATCAACTGGTCGTATACCCGCTTCTTTTGGTTCGGCGATAAGGACGGCCAGATGCAGGTCACGGAAACGCTGCTTCCCAAGATGAAGCACCGCAAGACCGGCTACGTCAGCAAGGCAGAACCCCGAGACTTCTTCTACGTGCTGCGAGGACGCAAGTGAGGGAGTCTGACTCTCAAGCGCTCGGCGCTGAAGAGCTCGACTGCCTGGCGTGCTCGGCCTGCTGCCGCATGGCGGGTCCCGGGCACATCCTGGTGCCGCCTGAAGACCTGGTGCGCTGGCGCAACACAGGCCGGCAGGATTTGATCGACAGCCTGGTCGAAGGTCACTTCAGCCAGCAAGCGTTTCCGTCCAGAGCGGACGGCGCGTGTGTGTACCTGGGAACTGTGGAGAGCCCCCACGCCTGCTCGATTTACGCAGAGCGCGGCACGACCTGTCGCACCTTCGAAAAGGGCAGCAAGCAGTGCCACAGCTATCGGCGTGAGGCAGGCCTCGAGCCGCCGCGAAGCTGAGTTTTCCCGCTGTCAGCGCGTCTCACTCGACTGCGTCAACGCTCCGCCGCCATGCGCTCCCCTTGGCAAGCGCCGAGAGTTCGTCTACGCCCGCGCCATGCGACGAGTGATAGCAGGCTTGATGGTAGTGCTGCCGTTGGCCACCGGCGTGGCGTGCAGCGGCGCGGCGCCGGAGCCAGTGACGCCCCCGACGACGTCCAGCGCGGCCCCGACCGACACGGCGCCCGCCGAAGGGGATGCCGGCGCGGAAACGGACAACGGCGCGTTCGACGCCTCGACCTTGCACCCCGTGGAGGACGCGGGCAGCGACGCGAGCGCGGCTCAAGGCCCCAGCGCCTGCGCTGACGGGATGGTGCTAGTCGAGGGTGACTACTGCACCGACGTCGAGCAAAAGTGCTTGAAGAGCTGGTTCGACAAGTCGAACAAGAAGAAGGTGTGCGAGGAGTTCGAGCCCAAGAGCACCTGCGTCGGAAGCAAGATCAAGAAGCGCTTCTGCATCGACATGTACTCCTGGCCCAACGTCAAGGGCGAACGCCCTGAGGTGATGAACAACTTCTACCAGGCTCAGGTCAAATGCGCAGCGATGGGCAAGCGCATGTGCACCGAGAGCGAGTGGACCATGGCCTGCGAAGGCCCCGAGATGAAGCCGTTTCCGTACGGCTATAAGCGGGACGCCACGAAGTGCAACGGCGACCACAAGTGGGACGGCCCAGACATGAGCAAGGTCGCCAGGCGCGACCCGAAGGAGCTCGCGCGGCTGTGGAAGGGCGTGCCCTCCGGCTCACAGCCGGAGTGCGTCAGCGACTACGGCGTCGCCGACCTACCGGCAAACAACGATGAGGTGGTGGCCAACGAGCACACCCACGGCGGCTTCGAGGACAAGTTCGCCAGCGTGAACACTGGGGGGCCTTGGTACAAAGGCGTGCGCAACCAGTGCCGGCCGAAGATCTACACCCACGACGAGGGCTTCTATTACTACTACCTCGGCTTCCGCTGCTGCGCGGCCCCGGACGGCGCGGCGAACGAGCCGCTCACGCCCCACCAGATCCGCGACAAGTGGAAGTTCGACCGGGTGGAGCGCTTGGCGCGATTCACCACGGAGGAAATGCAAGAGAAGCTCAAGCTCAAGGCCGAGGGCAAGTGCTCCTGCAAGGCGTCGGACAACCTCTGCAAGACGATGTGCGGCACGCTACTCGGTCCGAACGCGAAAGACGTGGATCTCAAGGCTCCCCGCGAACCCTGAGCCCGAAGACATGCCTCTCGAGTCAACACGCGTCGCGCCAGGTACTGGGCGTGGCGCGTTTGCCCGCGGTTAAACCGGGTTAATACCCATGAAGAAACGTAGACGGTCGCGCTCTCAAGCGCGACCATCCACGCATGCAAAGACTTCACTGGGTTGGGTGCGTCTCGGTTGCCCTGCTTCTGCTTGGCGGCTGTAGCGACGACGAGGGTTCGAGCGGCGGTAACGGGGGCAGCGCCGGCACGACGAACGGCGGCTCTTCGGGCAACGGCGGCTCCTCGGGCAACGGCGGCAGCTCCGCTAGCGGCGGCTCTGGGGGCAACGGCGGCAGTTCCGCTAGCGGCGGCTCTGCGGGGGCAACCACGGGTGGTTCCGCCGGCACAGGCGGTTCGGCGGGCGCGACCACTGGAGGCTCAGCAGGCGCTGCCACCGGCGGCTCGGCTGGTGCAGCGACTGGCGGCACCGCAGGTGCAACCACTGGAGGCACCGGCGGCACGGGTGGAACAGCGTGCGCCGGCGTTGAGCTGACCGTGAAGAACGTACTGAGCTGGTGCTCCGTCTCGGTCGATGGCGGCGCGGCGTCGGGCGCGGCTGAGCAAACGGTGTGCGTCAGCGAGGGTGCCGTGAACTTGAGCGCGACGGCGCTGAGCGGCTTCATCCTGGGCAGCGCTCCGTGGCACAACACCGATGGCGACAGCGGCTCAGGAGAGCAAGGCACCCTGAGCGGAAGCGGCGCAACCCAGGAGAGCGCCGCAGTGGTCACGGTGAGCGGTGGCGGATCCAAGGATTGCGTGTGGATCTGTTGTCCGTTCCCTGACGGCAGCGGATGCCCGTCCACCGATCAGTGCCCCTGAACGCCTACTAATCCTCGCGGAAGTATCACCCAGACTGCGCCGTCCTGGCAGCGGGCTGGGTGATTCGCTCGAGCCACTCGAGGCTCGGGCGGATGCGGTGGCGAATGCTGCGCCGAGGCGCGCGCCCCATCTCGCGGTCCCAACCGCGTAGCTCTGGGTGCCCCGCGTTGCCTACCAGGCGGATGGGCACTCCCGTGATTGGATCCGTGCGGTAGATAAAGAAGGAGTGGCTGTGCTCCGTGTGGTTCATATCCCACGGCGCGTAGCCGCGGATCACCACGATATCACCTTGGCGAAGCTCTGCCCGCTGCTCCAGTAGCTTGAAGAAGCTGCTGCGGAACTGATAGGGCACGCGCTGGCCGCCGCTGAAGTCTTTGACCTCCAGGCCCGGCGTACCCTTTGCGTACTCCACGAAGGGCAGCACGCTGCGCCGTTGCTGGCCGAGTAACGGATCGAAGTCCAAGTTGCCTACCACGCGACCGGGCTTCTCGCCCCGCCCCCGGTAGTGCGTGCCCGACGCGCGCTCCAGCGTCTCAGTGATGAAGTCGATGCACACCTGCGGCGCGCGAGGTGCCCCGCTCGCGGTGAACACTGGGTAGTAGTGGAAGTTCAAGTCGTAGCGCTCTTCCCCGGAGAGATACGCATCGCTCCAGCGCTGGCGCAGGTAGCCGTCTTGTTGGCCCCACTCGTTGTCTGGCTCGTCGAAGGGCAACTCCTCCGCGATTTGCCGCAGGATCACCCGCTCAACTCTATTCCACACGGCAACTCGGCGCAGCGCCAGCTCACGAGCAGCAGTGGTCTCGCTCTGCTCGGAGGTGCCGCACACGAAGTCCAAAGCCGGCCCTTCGCTTTCGAGCAGGCTCTTTTCCCAGGCTAGCTCACCGCTCGCGTTGCGGTACCCGAGCTCCGCCACGACGTGCCCCGGTGTCGTCTCAAGGATGCGAGCCGCTTCGAAGCCGAGCTTCTGCTGGGCGCTCGACAGATCGAAGTGACTTGCTGCGCCTGTCGCTTCCGTGGGAAAACGATCGAGAAACAAGAGCTTGGCATCTTGCCCCTTGAAGGCGCCGCCTTGGTGCTCGTAATGACCTGCGGGGTTGCGCGCGAGCTCGAAGCGTTCGCCTCCGCGCTCCAGCGCCAACTGCGGCGCGTCGAACAGCATCTCCAACGTCAGATTTCGCTCCAGTGCCCGCGCGAGCTCCGGATTCGAGCTGTACAGGTAGCCCTCAGTGAGCAGCACCGCCCTGAGCAGCGGGCGCGCTCCCTCTAGGCGTGAGAGTAAGCCTTTCAGCGCCGGTTCAGACCAGCGCGCCGTCTCGAGGTGCTTGCGATAGGCGCGGATCACCTCGACCTTGGCGATGCCTTTCCAGCGCGATTCGTCGGCTCTCGGCTCCCTGTAGAACGCGCTCGGCGCGCCACTCGTACGCATCAAGAGCTGCGCCCGATTGCGCGCAAAGGCGGAATTCGGCGCTGGCTGGAGCTTGCCTGAGAGCGCTTGAATGCGCTGCTGACAGGCCGCCGCGGAGACTGCATCGGGCTTTCCCGTTTCCGCACGGTCTTTGGCCATCGTTTCGCTTGAGGCGCCTTGGGACCGCGCGACCTGTGCTTGCTGGGTTGGTACCGCGCCAGCGCTTGGAGCCGCGGCTTCTCCGCCTGCGGAGTGACGAGCGCCCTCTCGCTGTTCACATCCAAAGCCCAACAGGGCGGTGCCAAACAGCGCGATCAAGCGGAGCGCGCGTAACTGATTCAAGTCTTTCTAAGTTTTCCACACCGAGTAAGCATCGGCCACAAATGCGCCAATGACGCGACGTTCCAGCGCTTCTTGCTGCACTGCCTGGGCACCCATTCAGTGTGTGGCGGCGCGCGGCTGGCGTTCCAGCGCCCGCCAGCTACTCTCGGCGCCTCCCCATGACTGTCGTTTGGCCACTGCTTCTGAGCCTCTGGGCGCAGCAAGGCGCGCCGCTGCCGGACTTGAGCGATCCGGATCAGCCGCCTCAGGGCCAACGCGTGTTCTTCCCCAAGGACAGGCGTCCCGCATTTATCTATGCGGAAATGACTCATGAGGAGTGCCTGACGGAGGCCGATGAGCGCGGCTTGCCTTATGCTCCTGGCCCCAAGCCGCCGAGCATCGAAGCGCCAGTGACCCTTGAGGCGCCGCTCCGCGGCGTGAGCTTCGAGCACTTCTCCATCTACCAGCGCCAAGAGCAGGAGCGCGCCAGGCAACACGGAGCCGCGGGCCCGGTGATGGACTGCCGGCTGTTGCTCGCGCTGGATGACTTCGCCGGCGTCGCAAACCAGCACGACGTGGTGGCCGTGAGGTACAGCAGCGTCTACCGCGGTGTTCGTGCGCGGCGCGCCGGGCAGCGCCATGCGGCGGGCGTCGCCATCGACGTCAACGAGTTGATCCTCGCGGATGGTCGCACCTGGAACATCAAGCGCGACTACGAAGGGGCGGGGATTGGCAACAACACCTGCACGCTGTCTGCGCCATGGCCGCACTCGGACGTCGCACGCGACTTGCGACGCTTCGTGTGTGGCGTCGCTCGGGGCGGGTTCTTCAACTTGCTCTTGAGCCCGCACTACGATCGGCACCACCAGGATCACCTGCACCTCGAGGTGCGGCGAGACATCGACTGGGTGCTGGTCCAGTAGGCTCTCGACACCCCGTCGCCCTGACACAGCGCCGTGGGAGCAGAGACACGCTGGCGACCCGAGGGGGGCAGCGTCACGCGTCACAGCGCAACCCGGGTGTTACGCCGGAGGCTGGAGTCGTCTCCCCCGTTTTGCCCAAGAAAATCCCGCATCGCGGGTTTTCTAGGGGAACGCGCGGCGCTTCGGAGGCGCGGCTTGGGCGACTCCAAAGTCGGCACACGACTTGTAAGAGGGGTGTTCATCGCCGCCACGAGCGGAACCACTCGAAAGAATCTCACGAGCCTCGAAACAAAAAGCGCCGACCGCTGTCACAGCCCGGCACCTCGAAACGAAGGCTCATCCGTACCTAGCAACTCGCGGACTCGATTCACCCGAAGCAACTGAAAGTTCTGACCGAGCCCGCGCGTTTCAAAGCCACCGACCAACACGACTGAGGAGGAGACACCATGAACCGCACCCACAAGCTGATCGCAAAGACCCTGATCCTCGCCGCCGCCGCCTTCGGTGTTGCTGGCACCACCTCGAGCGACGCCCAAGCCTGCGGCGGTGCCTGGGTGCCGATCGTGGAAGAGCAGATCGACTGGCGCGTTCCTGGTGTTGCCCGCGCGGAAAAGCAAATGGACCAAGGCAAGTCCACCGACGCCGCCGCGAGCGTCGTGCGCATGATGCCCCACATCAAGTCGCTCAAGATGAGCGAAAAGAAGCCCCTGGTGAACCGCGCGATGCGTGTGCTCGCCCTGAGCGTTGCCCGCAACGATGGCCGCTTGGACGCTGCCAAGCAGCTGCCCGCCAACGTCCAAGGCACCTGGCTCGGCAAGACAGCGGAGGATCGCCAGACGAACCTCGCCTGGGCCTCGGATGTGTTGCGCAAGACGGCCTCCACCAAGAAGGATGATCCCCAGTCGCAAACCGAGCTCGCCGAAGTGCTGGCGCGCGTGGACTCGACCCAGGACGAAGCCTTCAAGATCCTCGATGGCCTCGCCGCCAAGGACCTGATCGCCAGCCCCGAAGGCTACGCGACGCTGGCACAACTCAAGAGCGAGCGCGGTGACAAGGCCGGCAGCAAGCTCGCGCTGCAGCGCTGCGAAGGCATGGCGAAGGACAAGGCGCTCTGCTCCAGCATCGCCCGCGGCTGATCCAACTCACGCGCGCCGCGCGTGCCCAAACATCTCCTGAGGCCCACCGTCCCCTCCCCGCGTCTATCGGGTTCGACGCAAGGGGGCGGTGGGCCGCCTCATATCTGGCTACGAGATCCTAGTTCACCCCGCCGCTCTGCTTCCTCGTTAGGATTCGATCCCGTGACGCAATCCCGACTGCTTCGCCGCCCCAGCCTGAACCCAATGACATCCAAGCACTCCATTTGGGTTTGGGGGTTAGGCGCACTGGGCTTCAGCCTGAGCCTGATCGTGGGCTGCGACGACAAGCCTACCGAGCCCGCTCCGGAAGCCAAACCCAGCGCCACTGCTTCAGCAGCCGCCAGCGGCGCGAGCGCGAAGGTGGGCATCAACGGCAACGCCGAACACGGCAAGGCCTTGATGAAAGAGTTCGAGTGCAACCGCTGCCACGATGGCACCGGCCAAGAACCGATGGCGCTCGAGAAACACTGCATCCACTGTCACCAGGACATCGTGAGCGGCAAATTCAACGCGCCCGCGACGTCCCTCGCGAAGTGGAAGCCCAACGTCGAGCACTACCTAGACGCCCCTTCGTTCGAAGGCTCGGCCAAGCGCTACCGCGCGGAATGGCTCGTGAGCTTCCTGTCGGAGCCCCACGACCTGCGCCCTGGCTTGGTTCAGAGCATGCCGCGCCTCAAGCTCGAGAAGCAGCAGGTTGCCGACATCGCTGCTTACCTCACCCATGGTGCAAAGAATGAGTCCGGCAAGGACCCTCTGGCCGGCGCCAACCTGGAAAAGGGCCGCAAGCTGATCGAAGAGAAAGGCTGCGGCAGCTGCCACGTGATGAGCGGCGTGCCGGCCTTCATGACCAAGCCCGATCCGAAGGCTGCTGATGAAAACACGCGCCGAGGTCAGGCGCTGGCGCCGGATCTGCGCTGGGCGCGAGAGAAGTTCCCCGTCGAGAACCTGATTGCGTGGATCAAAGATCCGAAGAGCATCAAGCCCGACACACGCATGCCGGTGACGACGCTCACGAACGATGAGGCGCGAGACATCGCCGCGTACATCTTCAAGGCCGAGCTGACCCCCTTCGAGCCCAAACCCATCCCGGAGCGCCTGCCCAAGTTGACTCGCGCAGTCACCTATCAAGAAGTCTTCGACAAGGTGTTCGGCAAGACCTGCACCCACTGTCACTCGAACCCCGACGTGGCTCGCGGCGACGGCGGCCCTGGGAACACCGGAGGCTTCGGCTTCAAGCCGCGCAAGCTCAACATGGGGAGCTATTCATCGCTGATGAGCGGCATGGTCGACGAACAGGGTGAGCGCACCAGCGTGTTCACCCCCATGAAGGACGGAACCCCACGCATCGTCGCGGCGCTCCTGGCACGTCAGGCTGAAGAAGCTGGCAAGCCGAACCCCGAGGTGCGCGGTATGCCCCTCAGCCTACCCGCGCTCAAGGCCGAGGAAATCCAGCTCGTCGAGACCTGGATCGCCCAGGGTAGGCCGCGCGAGTAGTCAGTCAACCGCCTCTTCAGGGCGCGGTGAAACCCCGCGGAACAACCAGCCGTACAGCGTTGGCAAGACGAACAGCGTGAGCAGCGTCGCGCTGAAGAGCCCGCCAATCACCACCGTCGCTAGGGGACGTTGAACCTCCGCTCCGGCGCTGGTGCTCAAGGCCATGGGCAGGAACCCCAGCGCGGCGACGCTCGCTGTCATCACCACCGCTCGCATGCGACTCAACGCTGCCGCTTTCGCCGCATCCACGGCGTCGAGCCCGGTGCTGCGACGGCGCTTGACGTCGGTGAGCAGAACCACGCCGTTCAACACCGCAATGCCAAACAAGGCGATGAATCCCACCGCTGCGCTGATGGAGAGCGGCATTCCTCGAAGCGCCAGGGCTGCGACGCCGCCCACCGCGGCCACCGGCACATTCAAGTAGATCAGCAGGGCCGTGCGGACTTCGCCAAAGGCCACGTACAGCATCAGAAAGATCAACGCGAGGCACACGGGCACCGCGAACGACAGCCGTTCCCGCGCCTGCTGCAAGTTCTCGAACTGACCACCCCAGCTCACCGTGTATCCCGGAGGCAACTGAACCTGGGCGTCGACCGCTAGCCGTGCGCGCTCGACGAAGCCCGATAGATCTCGGGACGCCACGTTCACCTCCACATTCGTGCGCCTTTGTACCGACTC
Organism: Polyangiaceae bacterium; assembly: GCA_020633205.1. Taxonomy (NCBI): domain Bacteria; kingdom Pseudomonadati; phylum Myxococcota; order Polyangiales; family Polyangiaceae; species Polyangiaceae bacterium. The sequence goes on along the minus strand of JACKEB010000013.1, from coordinate 651,295 downwards.
GCGGCTCACGCTCGCTGGCAAATCCGAAGTGCGCAGATCCGCGAGCTGTCCCAGTGGCACCAGCGGCGCGCCGGGCGCTGAGCCGACCGGTAGCAGACGCAGGGTGTCGAGGTCGTTGCGCAAGTCTTCAGGCACTCGCACTTGGAGCGCGAAGCGCCGCTCACCTTCGTAAACCGTCCCCACGTTGCGACCGCCGATCGCCTCGACGGCGTCCATGATTTGCCCTCCGGAAATTCCATAGCGAGACGCGATATCGCGCTTCGCAACCACTTCGAGAGTAGGCAGGCCTTGTAGCTGCTCGCCGCGCACGTCGCGAGCGTCCGGCACCTTGCGCAAGACCTGCTGGACCGAGTGGGACAGCCGCTGCAGTGTGTCGAGATCGTCACCGTAGATCGTCACTGCGACGTCCGAACGCGTGCCGCTCAAAAGCTCCGCCATCCGAAGCTCAATCGGCTGCGAGAAGGCGAAGTTCATCCCGGGCAGCTCGTGCTCGAGGCGCTCGGAGATAGCGGTCACCAGACCTTCCCGATCAGTCGCCGTCGTCCATTGGGCTTCGGGCTCCAGCATCACGATCGCGTCAGACAGCTCGACTCCCATGGGGTCGGTTGCGATCTCCGGCCGCCCTGTCTTGGTGACCACGGTCTTCACCTCGGGGAACTCTCTCAGCAGCTGCTCGAAACGCGTGGCCCCGGCGATGCTCTCTTCCAAAGAAACGCTTGGCAGGCGACTGATTTGAATCGCCAGAGCGCCTTCATCGAGTCGGGGTACGAACTCCCCTCCTAGTCGCGAGCCGAGCCACAGCGCTCCCGCAACGAGGATGAAGCAGGCGCACGCGAGGGCGCGCGGCAGGCGCAGGCAGCGCTCGAGGAGCGGCGCGTAGAGTCGGTGTATCCACGCCACCAAGCGGGGCTCACGCAGCTCCGTGCGATTCTTGAGCAGGGTCGCCGCGAGCACGGGCACGAACGTCAGCGAAGCCAGAAAGGCACCGCCCAGCGCAAACAGCACCGTGAGCGCCATCGGCTTGAACATCTTGCCTTCGACGCCTGCGAGGGTGAGCAGCGGCAAGTACACGAGCACGATGATCGCCTCGCCAAACAACGCCGCGCGCCGTACCTGTAGCGTGGAAGCAAGCACGACGCGGCTCGCCTCACGGTAGCTGAGCGGCTCCTTGCGTTCCCGTGCGGCAGCGGCCAAGTGCACGACCGCGTTCTCGACGACGATGATCGAGCCGTCGACGACGATGCCAAAGTCGATCGCTCCAAGGCTCATCAGGTTGCCGCTCAACCCGAGAGCGTGCATGCCGATGAACGCCACCAGGAGCGCAAACGGGATCGTCAGGGCCACGACGACGCCGCCCCGCACGCCGCCCAACAGCAAGAACAAGATCACCGTAACGAACAGCGCACCCTCTGCGAGGTTCGTTGCGACGGTGCGGATGGTGCGCTCGACGAGCTCGGAGCGATCGTAGAAGACGTCGATGTGCACGCCCTCCGGTAGGCTCGGCTGGAGGGCTGCGAGGCGTGCGCTGGCGTCGTGAACCACCTCCCGCCCGTTCGCCCCGATCAGCATCATCACGATGCCGGTCACCGCTTCCCCACGCCCGTCGCGAGTGACCGCGCCTTGACGAATACGCGGGGCGAGCTTCACGTTGGCGACGTCACGCACGCGCACCGGAACGCCACGCGCGGTGCTCTTGATGATCACGTCGCCGATGCTGGTCAGGGAGTCGAAGCGGGCCTCGCCACGCACCAAGAGCTGCTCACCCGCGTGCTCCAAATACCCGCCGCCTGCGCTCCGGTTGTCGTTCTCCAAGGCGTCGTACAGCTGATTCAAGCTCACTCCGAACGCGCGTAGGCGCTCGGGCAACACCTGCACTTCATAGGTCTTGAGCTCGCCGCCAAAGGAGTTGACCTCGACCACGCCGGGGACCGAGCGCAGCTCCCGCGCGATGAACCAATCGAGCAGGGTCCGCAGCTCCATCGGCGTGTGGCACGCTGCGGTGTCGGGCGCGTCCTGCTTGCAAGGTCGATCGCTGCGCACCTCGAACTGGAGCACCTCGCCGAGGCCCGTAGACAGCGGACCCAGCTCGGTATCGCTTCCGGGAGGCAATGTCTCCCGAGCAACAACCAGACGCTCGCTCACGAGTTGCCGGGCGCGCAGCAGATCGGTGCCTTCCCGAAAGACCACGGTGACGGCTGAGAGGCCAAAGCGCGAAATGCTGCGGATCTCTTCGACCTCAGGCAGGCCGCTCATCGCTGACTCAACGGGGAACGTGATGCTGCGTTCGACGTCTACAGCCCCGAGCGCCGGTGCATTGGTGAGGATCTGCACCTGCACGTTGGTGATGTCAGGAACGGCGTCGATGGGCAGCTCGCGGGCGCTGCGGACACCAAGCACCGCGATCAGCAGCGCTCCGGCCAGGACCAGAAGGCGGTAGCGCAGACAGAGTTCTAGGAAAGCACGCATGAGTCGCCCGTTGCCTCAGTGGGCGTGACCTTCGCCAAGCTCTGCGGCTTGGAGCACGCTCTTCAATGCGAAGGCACCTTGCACCACCACGCGGTGCTTGGGTTCCAGGCCGCGGATGAGTTCGTAGTACTCACCAGCATGCGCTCCGAGCTCTACCGCATGGAACTGAAACTCGGTGGGCGCAGCGGTCGCCACGAAGACACCCGTCTCGCCCTGTACGTTGATTACCGCGCGGCTTGGCAGCGCCCAGACCCGCTCGGCAGATTCGAGGCCCAGCTCGATGCTGCCGAACATCCCACTCTTGAGCCGCGGATCCGGTTCGGAGAGCTGAACGTGGATGGGCAGCGCGCGCGTCGTCTCGTCGAGGGCCGGCGCGACGTAGGTGACCTTGCCCGCAAGCTCGACCTCAGGCAGCGCGTGGAGGCGCACTCGCGCGTTGGCCCCGAGCTTGACGCGCTCGAGCTCGAGCTCAGGGACGTTGCCGCGCACCCAGACCTTCGTGGGATCCGCGATGGTGAATGCTGGCTCATCCGTGCCGACGTTTTCACCCACCGTCGCGTGCAACGCGACGATCACCCCAGCGATGGGCGCCGTCAGACGCAGCTGCCCGCCACCACCGGAGCTCAAGACACCGAGCTCGCGCCGCAACCCGCGGGTCTGAGCCTGGAGTTCCGAGACTCGTGCCTCAGCGTCGACAACCGCCTGCTCGGAGCTCACGCCGGCCGCTGCGAGCTTGCGCTCCCGAGCGAGGGTAGTTTTGGCCGCCTTCAGCCGCGCCGAAGCCTGACCGAGTTCCGAGCGTGCGCGCGAAGCGTCGCTCGAGACGACTGTCCCGAGCAGGTCCTTCGGCTTCACTTCGTCGCCGATGTTGACCTTGACGTCGGTGAAGCGCCCTGGCACGAGCAACGCCACGTGAGCGATTCCGCTCGGCTGAATTTCTACTTCCGCAGGGATTCGTGAGTCAGGAAACAGTTCGCGCTTGGTGAGCTCCTGGCTCTTGATTCCCAGGCGCTTCACCGCAGCACCCGTCAGGTGAACGGTGAGCGGCTCTGCAGCGCCGTGGCTTTCTCCGTCGCCGTGCGCTTCTCCTTCGCGGTGCGCTTCTCCTTTGCCGTGCGTCCCGGCGCTGCCGTGCGTTGCGCTGCCGTGGTCGTCATGCCCCGCGTGTTCTGCAGCGGGGTTACAGGCGAGCAGGAGCACCAGCGCCGTACCAGCAGAGACAATCGGGCGCCCACCGCGCCTCACCCCCAAACGAGCATGCAAGGGCGGCGACGAATTACTATTGACGATAGTAGTTAAGCCAGCACTGGGACGATCCATGGACGGCATCCAATCCTTCACTTCACAGCAGACGGGCGGCGGCTTCGGTCGCCTCGTGGACGAGGTCGAGGGGCAGCGTGCCGGATCCGTGGGGTAATAACGCAATGGCGACGCACAGCAGGCAGAAGCCCAGAGCAAAGCCTCGCTGCAGCCGGAGTTCGCGCGTTGCGCAGCTACTATGCTCACCCGAGTAGTTGAGCAGCAGCCGAATGCGCAGCTTGATCAACGCCAAGGAGCCAGAGCCCAGTGCAGCTGAGCTCTGGGAGACGGGGGTGCGCGCGGCGAGCACCAACGCGTGAGCCAGCGCAGCTCCACACGCGCCCCCTTGCACCGCCTCCAGGTCGCATCGGGACTCCCGATCGAACACCCAGCGCGCGCGCTCCGCTCCGAGCAGCCAGCGCCCAAGCGGGTTCAGCGCCAGGGCCCACCACAAGAGCAGGTAACGCAGCGGATCGCGCCGCCGCACATGGGACGCCTCGTGAGCGAGCGCCGCCACCAGCGCAGGATCATCCAGCTGGTCGAGCAACGCGCGCTGCAGCACGACCCGAGGCCTCAAGAGTCCCACGGTGACGAGAGCTGGCCCACGCACGTCGCTGAGATGCACCCGCCCGCGCAGATCCTGCAGGCTCGGGCTCCCAGCGATCAGCGCCGTCACGCGGGCTCCGGGACCCTGGCCCCGAGCAACCATGCGGCGCTCCAACAGCACCCGCGGCAGCGCCCAGAGCGCAACGACCAGGGACAGCGCGAGTGAAAACAAGGCCGGCTCCGCGCACCAGCGTTCCGCGTGATGCACGATGGCACACACCGCGTGAGGCTGATTGGGCTCTGCTTGGTGAATACTCGCGGAAACGAACCAAACGATGGGCAGGGCGCTCGAGCCGACCAAGATCCAATAGCGCACGTTCGTGAGCGCCGTCGCAGACCGAGCTTCAATGCGACGCAGGGCCCATAGCAAGAGCCGCGCGCAAACCGCCGACAGGGGCAGCACGACACCCAGCACCAACACTGGGCCCAACAACGGAAACGCGGCGTCGCTCAACAGTCGAGCTCCTTGCGCCGCGCGCGGATCAACGCCTCGAGGTGGTCGAGCTCCGAGGCATCCGCTGAGCCCACACTCTCCGCGAGCAGCGCGAGGCTTTGGTGTCCCGACCCCAGATCAATCGTGCCGAGCACCTCGCGCGCCGTCTGACGCAACAGCTCATCCCGCGAGACTCGCGCGCGGTACAAGTAGCGACGGCCGTCACGTTCACGCTCGAGCAAGCCCTTCTCGTGCAGCCGCACGAGGGTGGTCATGACGGTGGTGTAGGCGATGCTGCGCTCCCGCTCGAGGGCGCGCTGAACGTCCGCGACGGCGACGGCCGCCGCACCCGCCCACACCACTTCCATCACCGCGGTCTCCAGTTCGTGAAGGCGCAACTCGACCCCGCCTCGCGCTTCATCCAGACGCAGGCGGGCGCCGTGGAGGGGTGGAGACTTCGGAATGCGGCTCACTCCAAACTACTATCGCACGTAGTAGAAAACGCAAACAGGACGATTTTCCAGCCCCCAGCCGCCGGAAGTTCCACCCTATTTCCCGTGCAAACAGCTATAGCCCCCGTGTGACGACGACCGTGTACACCGATGGCGCCTGCAGCGGGAACCCCGGCCCGGGCGGCTGGGCCTGGGCAACGGACCGTGAGCATTTCGCATCCGGCGGCGAAGGCCACACCACCAACCAGCGCATGGAAATCCGCGCGGCATTCGAAGCGGTGAAGACGCTGAGCGGCCCGCTCGAGGTGGTGAGCGACTCGACCTACGTGGTGAACTGCTTCAAGGACCGCTGGTGGGCGGGATGGCACAAGCGCGGCTGGCTGAACAGCCAGAAGAAGCCCGTCGCCAACCGCGACCTGTGGGAGCCGTTCATCGAGCTGGTGAACAGCCGGGGGGACGTCACGTTCCGCTGGGTGAAGGGCCACAGCGGGCACCCGATGAACGACTTCGTGGATGAGCTCGCGGTCGAGGCCGGTCGCACTCAGGCTCCACGTCGCTCGCCTTGAGCGGCACGTTCGTTCAGATTTTCCGCGCGATTATTTTAGTCTTCACAAAGCACGTCGACACTGAGCGGGTAATGGTCGCTCGCCACCTCCGCCAGCTCCCCACGGTGGATGCGGGCCGAGCCTGAGACGTAGCGTTGCTTGGCCTGGGGCCCGAGCAAGGCGAAGTCGATGCGATTCGTGTGTGCGCCACAGCGGTAGCTCGGAACGAGCACGCCATCTGGTTCCAGCTCTTCGGCGACGGGATCCCAGAGCTCCGGATTGCCCAGCAAGGGCTCCAGGGTGGGGTCGCGAGGCGCGGCGTTGAAGTCACCCATCACGAGACACGGCTTCTGCAGGTGCCGGCGCATCAAACGCGCAGCGGCTCGGGCCTCTGCGTTCCGCACGGTACCAGCCGTGTGGCGCATCCAGGCGTAGGAGCGCAGGGACTTCAGGTGCGCCACGAACAACTCGACACCGCTCCCGACATCCACGGACACCCGGGGGAAGTCGCGCTGAAAGCGCAACGGCTCGAGGCGCGAGTCCCGCGACGCTTCCCGTGTGGGATAGTCTTCCAGCGGATTGCCGACGTCGTCCCAGAGCACCGTCTCGCGATGGGAAGAGATTGCGAACGTGAAGCGACTCAGCACCGCGAGGTGGATCCCGAGGCTCGAGTTCGAAGGGCAGAACGTCGACTGAGGATACGGGTCCCGGAGCAGCCCCTGCAGGCGGTCCAGCGCCTCGACGCTGCCTACCTCTTGCAACGCAAGCACATCGGCCTGCGTGGCGTCGATCATCGCCGCGACCGCCCGCCAGCTGGCATCGGACTTCTGGGGACGCCGACCGCGGCTCGGCCCTTCGAGCACGAGCATGCGCACGTTGTACGTCGCGAAGCGAATTGGACGGGAGGCCGGAGAATTCATGAGGGGCGCCCTCGGACTTTGCGCCAGCTCGGCCTCGTGGCACAAGCCGAAGCCATGGCAGACAGCATCCAGTACGAGCTAAACGACGGTGTCGCGATCCTGACTTTGGACGACGGCAAGGCCAACGCCCTGGGTCACGACGTGGTGATGAGCCTTGGCCAACACCTCGACAAAGCTGAGCAAGAAGCCAGCGCCGTGCTGATCGTCGGCCGCGAAGGCAAGTTCTCCGCTGGCTACAATCTCAAAGAGATGATGGCCGGCCCGGACTCCGCCAGGAAGCTAGTCAAGGCGGGCGGCGAGCTGATGATGCGCATCTTCACCTTCCCTCGCCCGGTGGTTGCAGCCTGTACTGGGCACGCCTTGGCTGCGGGAGGGATCTTGCTGCTCGCTTGCGACCTGCGCATCGGGGCCGACGGTCCGTTCAAGATCGGCCTAAACGAAGTGCCCCTGGGGATGACGCCGCCCATGTATTTGGTGGAGCTCGCTCGACATCGCCTGAGCAAGCGCTGGTATACCCGCGCGGTAACGCAAGGCCAGATCTTCAGCCCGTCCGAAGCCGCTGATGTTGGCTACTTGGATGCTTGTGTTGGGGGAGAGGAGCTCCTCAGCCTGGCGAAGGCCGAAGCCAAGCGCCTGGGCGCTCTGCCCCATGGCGCCTTCGCCGAAGCCAAGCGCCGTGAGCGCGAAGCGCTCGCCACCGCGGTGCTGCAAGGCATCGACGCCGACATGAACAGCTTCAAGCTGGACGGCTGAGATGACTGAAGACTTGCACTGGCCGGCGCTCGAGGATCCCCACGCTTCCGAGTGGGCGTTGCCCAGCGCCGCTGCCGAGAGCCTGGAGGCCATCGTGCGCTCACGACGCTCGGTGCGCGGCTTTCTGCCGAAACCCGTTGCTGAGGAGACGCTGCGCGCAGCGTTCCAAGTCGCGCAGGCGGCGCCGTCGAACTGCAATGTGCAGCCGTGGCGGGTGTACGTGGCCTCCGGCGACGCTCGCGACCGCATCCGCGCGGCACTGTTGGAAGTTGCAGGCCAACCCGGGCGCCCCGATTTCGACCGCGGCGCCGACTTCAAGGATGAGTATCGACGCCACCAGGTGGAGTGCGCCGTGGCGCTCTACAAGGAGCTCGGCGTCGAGCGCCGCGACGTCGAGGGCCGCAAGCGCGCTTTTCTGCGCAACTATGAGCTCTTCGACGCGCCCCACGTCGCCTTCATCGGCATGCACAAGAGCTTCGGCTCGAGCGTGGTGGTGGATGTCGGCATCTACCTGGGCCACCTGATGTTGGCGCTCACCGCCTGTGGCGTCGCCAGCTGTCCCATGGGCAGCCTACGCAACTACCCCGACGTGGTGCGCCGCGAGCTTCAGGTGCCTGAAGACATCGGCATCTTGGTGGGGCTGTGCTTTGGCTACGAAGACCACCAGGAAGCGGCGAATCGCACGCGAACGACACGCGAGTCGCTGGACGCCAACGTCACATTCCACCGCTGAGCGGCCGCTGCTAGGCTCCCCAAAGATGGCTGACCCGCGGCTTCCGTCAACGCACGTTGCGCGCTCGCTGCGAGTCGCGGTCGTGGTGACGGTGAGTGCCTCCTCGAGCTGTGGGCACCCGCCAGTCAACCGAGCTCCGAATCGCGCGCCACAAAGCGCGAACACCACGAGCCCAAAGCCCGCTATTGCCCAGCCGCCCTCGAGTTCCAGCGCAACAGCCAGCAACACCGTGGAGGACGCACTGGTCGAGGACGCGGAAGGCATCACCAACGAGCCTGAGCCCGGCCCCGAGCCGAAGCGTTCGTACAACCCGCACGACTACACGCTTCAGCGCAACCCAGACCACTACATCGGCAAGGTCATCCTTCGCGAGTCGGATGGGACCTGCTTCATCAAGGGCAAAATCCCCGGAGGCTGTCAGCATACTGGTCCCTGCTTCGCCGCAGTCACGGTACCCTGCCCCAAAGAGATGCTGGATCCAGCCTACGCGCAATGCCGCGCCGGAGTCGTGTACGAGAACCCCGCGGACCATACGTGTGGGTGCTGGGAAATTGGCAACCCAGCGCGGTTTCATCTGAACGACTGCCCCGAGGAGACCAAGTAGATATGTTTCTACACGGCAACAAGCTCACTCCCCAAAACCGTGGACGCACCCTGCGAGCAGCCTTCGTCGTCACGGCGGCTGTCGCGGCAGCTTGCAATCACAGCGGCAACGAACCGCGAGATCCCGACATCATCGCCGGGAACCCGCCGGAGCCGACCTCGGACCCCACGCCGGTGGCGACAGGAGAACCCGAAGTCGACGCAGCGCAGCCACCGGGCAGCGCCTACGTGCCGGAGCCGCCGCCAGAGATCCACCGTAATCCCCCCGCGCCACAGGTCAGCTGGTCCACGCACCAAAAAGTGCTCAACCCAAGGAACAAGGCGGGACGCGTGATCAAGCGCGCCTATCAGGGCGACGGCTGCTTCGTCGACGGCGACTTCCCCAAAGGAGAGCGACCGCCCCCGGGCAAGGCGCCGCCGGAGGTCAAAGTGGACTGCCCGGCTGAGCTCAAAGACCCGGCCTACGAGAGCTGTCGCGGTGGCACCCTGCAAACCAACGCCGAGGGCAGCTCCTGCGGCTGCTTTCACATGGGCAACCCTCCCCCACCCCCGAACCTGAATCCATGTCCCAAAAGCCCAAGCTAGAGACGGAAGAGCCGGAGACGATTTTTCTCCGCGGCAATGACGACGGCCGCCCGTCGCGGACCAAGCGGCGCGAAGAAGCACGCGCAGGAGAAGCCAGGGTGCGCGAGCTCGTGGAGCAGCTCATCGCGCTGGGCGCCGCGAAGCTCCGTCGCCTCGACCTCCCAGAGCAGCTCGAGGACGGCATCTTGCTTGCCGGGGAGCTGCCGCCGAACAAGGCACGCCAGCGCCAGGTGAAGCTCCTGGCGCGGCACCTCGCAGAGCTCGATCACGAGACGATTCGCCGCCGCCTGGCCACACCTGGAGGCATTTCGAAACCGCGCGGCAATACCAACGAGTACGCAACAGACTGGCTGAATCGCCTGCTAGCGGGTAGCGACACCGAGCTCGACGAGCTGCTGGGCGTGCATCCGAAGCTCGACCGCCAGCAGCTGAGAAACTGGCTACGGGCGGCGCGACGAGTGGAGCCCGACGGCACTCGAAAGGCGCCCAGCGCAAAGGCGCTCAAGTCTCTTCAACGTTCCCTTCAAGGACTGAAGGCACCCGTAGCCGAAGTTTCCGACGAAGAGGAGTAGCGGAAGTACCCACCAATCGGCTGTGTTTTGACTGCTCGATCAAGGCTTTTGCACGTCAAAACGCGCCTACCAGGTGTCAAAAGATCTCGCCCAGCTTTTGCGAACGTTTAGACCTGAAGCTAGCTCGTCTTTGAGTTCCGAATCGCGGCCTCTCTGTTAGGCTCGCTGCAAATGAAAGCTCTCCTCTCCAGCGCCGTGCTGTTGTTCCTCGCGGCGCTAGCCCTCCCCGGTTGCCCAGGTGAGTTGGAAGATCCGGAACGCTTCTCGACGGTGTGCGATCCGCCATCGCAGATCTTCGCGAAGAGTTGCGCGGCCTCCTCCTGTCACGACGACAAGAAGCCCGAGGCCGACTTGGACCTCAAGTCGGCGGACGTCGCCGCTCGGCTGATCGATGTGCCCGCGCACTGCTCCCAGCCGGATCCCAATGACCCGGAGGCGTGTGTGTGTCCCGATCGCTTGCTGGTCGACTCGCAGAACCCCGACGCCAGCTACCTGCTGGAGAAGGTCTCTCAAGACGTGCCCGAGTGCGACGACCGCATGCCCCTCTTGACCTCCAACCTGCGCTCCCGCGACGTTGAGTGCTTGCGCACTTGGATCCTCGAGATCACGGGCAACGCTCCGGAGGAGATGTGAGAGACATCACGCGCAAGGCTGCGGCCCATCTCCGCACGGCAATGATCATGAAGCACTGTGTCCGTCTCTGTGTCGCGCTGGTCCTGAGCTTGTTCGGGTCGAGTGCGTTCGCCAAGACGAGCATCGTGATTCGCAACTTCGAAGGGGCGCGAGGCGATCAGGCCCGCGCCTGGGTGGTCAAGCTCCTCGACAACGACGCGGACTACGACGTCGTCTCCAAGAAGAAGCTCGAGGGCGCAAAGGCAAAGCTTGATGGCAGCCCCGCGGGCTACCAAGCCGTCTCGCAGGAGCTCGGCGTGGCGGCTGTGCTCGAGGGTGTCGTCAGCCACAAGGGCGCGAAGTGGAAGCTCGAACTCAACGTCGTCGATGGCGCCAGTGGTGAGAGCCTCGACGTGCTGGAGTTCAAAGGCAACTTCCCCGCAGGCCTGAAGAAGACAGTCAACAAGGAGCTCCAAGAGAAGCTCAAGGGGCCAATCGCCAAGGCTCAAGTCGCGAAGGCGCCCGAGCCCGAGCCCAAAGACGAAGCGAAGGATGAGGCCAAGGACGAGCCCAAAGACGAAGAGCCCAAGGACGAGCCCAAGGACGAAGAGCCCAAGGAGGACTCTGGCTCAGCCGGCGATCGCGACGCGCTGCGAGTTTCGCTGCGCGGCGGGGTGATGAATCGCAAGTTCGAGTACACCGACGACCTGAACGGAACGCTGCGTCCCTACGAGCTCGGCGCGGCTCCGTTCGCTCGCCTCAATCTGGAGTGGTACCCGCTCGCGAGCGGCGACAGCGCGATTGGGAACTTGGGCCTAGTAGGCGGCTACCAACAAGCCTTCGCGCTCAGTTCCGAGACATCCGACGGGAGCGAGCTCGACACCACGAGTCACGAGTGGGACGTCGGTCTGCGTTGGCGCTTCCCCTTGGGCGACCATGAACTCGGCCTCAGCGCGCGCTACGGCCAGCACCAGTTCGAGCTCGACGACGGCAACAGGAACTTCATCCCCAGCGTGACCTACGGCTACATTCGGCCGGCGCTGGACGCACGCCTCGGTTTCGGCTCGGTGTTCCTCGGGCTCGGGGTGGGTTACCGCATCGTCCTCGATAGCGGGGAGTTCGCTGAGCAGCCCTGGTTCCCCGATCAGAGCGTGGGAGCGGTGGACGGCCACCTAGAGTTTGGCCTTGGCATTGGCGACCTGGATCTGTTCGTCGGGGGCGCGGTCGAGCGCTACTTCTTCACCCTCAACCCAGATCCGGACAACGTGGGCGTGACTGACGACGGGGACGCAGTCGCCGGCGGCGCCCTCGACCAGTACCTCTACGGGTACCTGGGCTTGGCCTACCACCTCTGATGGTTCCACACGGATAGCCTCCGCAGGCTATCCGCCGCACGCCGTCGCTCAAGCGTTCGGCGGCGTGCGGATCACCATCAGCCGAGGCTCGGTCATGTCCTCCATCGAGTAGCGGATCCCTTCACGGCCGAAGCCGCTGTCCTTCACGCCGCCATACGGCATGTGGTCCACGCGCCATGAGGGCACATCGCCGATCACGACGCCCCCCACGTCGAGCTCGTCCCACGCCTGGTGCGCGCGGTAGAGATCGCGCGTGAACACTCCAGCCTGCAGGCCATAAATGCTGTCGTTGACCTCCGCGAGGGCGTCTTCGAAGCGGCTGAACCGACTGAGCAGTGCAACCGGCCCAAACGCCTCCTCGGCGTAAAGCTCGGTGTCGCGGGGGACGCTCTCGAGCAAACAAGCCTCGAGCATCGCCCCCTTGCGGGCGCCACCGCAGAGCAAGCTAGCGCCGCGCTCCACCGCCGCCTGGATCCAACCCTCCAGGCGCTGCGCCTCCTTCTCGGAGATCATCGGACCGATGAAGGTCTCGGGGTCCTTCGGGTCGCCACTCTTGAGCGCGCGGGTCCGTGCAATCAACCGCGCCTTCAGCTCGTCGTAGATTGACTCGTGGATGATGATGCGTTGCACGCCGATGCAGCTCTGACCGGATTGGTAGAACGCGCCCACGATCAAGCGATTGGTGACGTCCTCGAGGTCGACGTTTTCGTCCACGATGCAGGCCGCGTTGCCGCCAAGCTCCAGCACCACTTTCTTCTTGCCCGCCGCAGCTTTCAGATCCCAACCGACGGCCTGGGACCCCGTGAAGGAGAGCAACTTGAAGCGCTCGTCCTCGGTGAAGGCGGTCGCTGCGTCGCGCCGGCACGGGAGCACGCTGAAGGCGCCTTCGGGCAAATCTGTTTCCGCAAGGATTTCACCAATCATCAGCGCACCGAGGGGCGTGAGGCTCGCCGGCTTGAGCACGAAGGGGCAACCCACCGCGAGTGCCGGTGCGATCTTGTGCGCCGCGAGGTTCAGCGGGAAGTTGAACGGACTGATGAAAGAGCAGGGGCCAAGCGGGACCCGCTTGACCATGCCCGTGTAGTCCTTGGCCCGCTCACTGATCGCCAGCTCGAGCACCTGACCGTCGAGGCGCACGGCCTCTTCCGCTGCGTAGCGGAAGGTGTCGATGAGACGCGTCACCTCACCGCGGGAGTCCTTGATAGGCTTCCCCGCTTCCAAGCAAAGCGCCATGGCTAGCTCGTCGAAGCGCTCCTGAAAACGCTTCACGCAGTGAGCCAGGACCGCCTGACGTTGATAGGCTTTCATGCGACGCATGGGCTCAGCCGCCGCCGCACAGGCGGCAATGCCGCGCTCAATCACCGCGGCGTCCGCCATCGCCACCCTCGCGATCGGCTCCCCGGTGTACTTGTCGGTCACCGTCAGGTCCGCGTTGGGTCGTTCGGCACGCCCGGCGACGAACAGCGGCCAGTCCCCGCGTGCGCAGAGCGCTTGCACCAGCGCGTTCGCGCCGGACAGTCTGGAGCTATCAGCAGACGTCGAGTCGGTGTTGGAGGTCATGTCTCACACACCAAAGCACATCCGATGCCGCGCTCCCAGAGCCCCTAGTTCCCAGAGAAAAGCCCTAATCGCGCAGCTCGCCGAGGGGTCCCAGAACGACTCGATTCCGAGCACACTGTGGCTATAGCGCTCGTCGCCTAGGGGCGTATCCTTGAAGGTCATGTCCTGGAAGATCCGCAAGCTGCGTGAAGCAGCCGAAAATGCGCGACGCCGGGATGACTATGCCGAGCTGGCGTCGCTCTACGAAAAGCTCGAACACGCCGATCCCGCGGAGCCGGAGTGGGCCAAGCGTGCAGCGGACGCGTATGCGCGCCTGAACCGCCAAGACAAAGAACTCGCAGCACTGCTTCGCGCCGCCGAGGCTTACTCCCAGGCCGGTTTTCTGCTCAAGGCCGTCGCGGTGTGTAAGCGCATCCTTCGACTCGACCCAAGCCACACCCAGACCCAGGAGAGGCTCGCCGAGCTTCATTCCGGCCGGAAACGCGGCCTGCAGCGGGTGGTGACGGAACCCGAGAAGATCGCGGCGCGTTCTCCGCATATCTTCCCGCCGGCTCCGCGCGAGCACAAGACCCCCGATCCGGCACCCGTGGTCGCGCCAGAGCCCGCGCCAGTGGTCATCCCGAACCCGAGCCCGACGGTTCAGCGCGCACCCAAGCCCAAACCTCGGAGCGCCGCGCTGCTCAGCGCGCTACGCAAGGAGCGGCTCAACGTGGTCGGCAGCCGCGAGCACGCTCGCCCAGAACCGGCAGCCCAGCCGGCAGCGCCGCCCGTCGTGCCTACCGCGCTGGCTAGTCCCCGGGTCCTAAGCGAACCCAGTCTCGCTGCTGAGCCTCGGCGAGAACAGCCTGCGCCGGAACCCGTGCGCTCCCCCACGCCCGCACCCTCTGAGCCGCGCGTCTCGATCACCTCGAGCGGCGCGCAGCTCGAAAGACGCAGCATCCCGCCGGGGGTGGCGCTTCAAGAGGTGACGCTCTCCGAAGTGGTGCCTGCATCTCGACGCCTGACGCCCGCGGGTCGACGTGCGGTCTATGAAATCCCCCTGGAAATAGACTTTGTCGAAATCGACGACGCTGAGCTGCTCGAGGCAGAGCCGGCCAGTTTACCCCCCGTGAGCGAGCCGTGGCCTGATCTAGACGCGGCAGCGGGCCCGGGGGCGGAAGCACACCAGCCCTCGGAGTACGAAGCCCCGACCGCGGAAATCGCTGATGCCTATGCGGAGGAGGAAGACGAGGAGCCGGGAAGCCGCCCCATCGACCTCACGCTGGAGCCCGCACGAAGCCAGGAGATCAGCGAAGTTGGCATCACGCTCAGCCGGGTGCCGCTCTTCAGCGAGCTCGACGCGCTCACACTCGCGGCGTTGATCCAAGGCGTAGAGTTCTTGGAAGTGCCGCGGGGCGAGCTGGTTTACTCAGCCGGCGACACCGCAGACCGCCTGTTCGTGGTCGTGCAGGGCGAGGTCACGCTGCTCTCTCCCCCCCCGAAAAAACTGGAACTGGGGCGTTGTCTCGAGAACGAGTTTTTTGGAGAGCTTGGGCTGCTCAGTGATTCGGTGCGACCCACGTCAGCCGTCGCCAGCGAAGACACAGAGCTGTTGGTGATCGATCGCTTGTTGATCTCCGACCTGGCGGCGAGTGAGCCGAGTGTGCTGACCGTGCTGCTGCGCTTCATTCGTGAGCGATTGGTCCAGGCGCTCGTGTTGACGAGTCCGTTGTTTGCGCCGTTTGCCGGAGGAGAACGCCGTGCTCTGGCCTCGCGCTTCCACTTCTTGGAGGCGGAATCCGACGCCGAGCTACTGACGCGCGGAGAGCGCGCCGACGGCCTGTACATCCTGCTGAGCGGAGAGGCCGAAGTAAGCTTCCGCGGGGAACCCCTGCAGAGCCTGCTACCCGGTGACGTCTTCGGCGAGCTGTCGCTGATGGACGGCTCCCCGTCCGAAGAAAGCGTAAAGAGTCTCAGCAAGTGCTTCGTGCTGCGGCTGGACGCCAAGGATTTCCGCGAAATCATCATGACCCACCCCCAGGTACTTGAGTACCTCGCGGAGCTGGCCGAGGCGCGACGCGAAGTCCGCGAAGGCCTGTTCAGCGACTACCCACCGCCGCTCTCGTGACAGACGATACCTTCAAGCGCGCACTACACGCGATTGAGACCCGGGATGCTCAGGAGATTGAGTATCTGCGCGACCGCGTGACCCCCGACCTCGTCACGCGCCTGCTCGAGACCTGGCGCGGATCCTTGCCCTGGGACGCGAAGGATCTCTACGTCGCGCTGTTGATGGACCAAAGCGACAATCGCATCGAAGGCATCATGCAGGACGCGCTCGCCTCACCCAGCGTGGAGTCCCGGGCGTACGCGATTTGCTACCTCGACGCGAGCTCGTCGAGCTTTACCGAGCTCCTGAGCAAGAGCGGCTGGATTGACCCGAGCAAGGTCGACGAGCGAGTGAAGAGCTACAAGCGACGCGCCGGTATCGTCGACCGCCCAGCGGCTTGTCCTCAGTGTGGCGCACCGCTGAAGATAGATCCTTACGGCAACACCGCGGTGAGCTGCGAGTACTGTGGGCAGCGGGCCTCCGCCGCGCTCGACGCGGACCCAGGCAAGTTCTTCAGAGAGGGGCGCCACTGGGAGATCCGCACGGGTGTCCCCATCTCCAAGAGCGATCCGGAGCTCAGCCAAATCACCAGCGTGATCCCCTTGGATCAAGCTGCCATGAAGTTCCGCGCGATGGACCGACCGTTCGGCCCCGAGATGGCGCTGGTGGTGCAGCTCGTGCGCTTCGACGGCGCACAGGAGACGACGCTGACCACGAGCACCAATCCAGTGAAAGCCGAGAGCACCACGCTCTACAAGAGCTGGACCATTCCGCGGCGCGCCGACTACGAGCTTCGGGTGTGGAACGCCAAGTCCCAGACCCTGCTGGCGTCGACCCGCTTTCGCATGGTGTGAAGCGACCGAGGGGCTCAGCCAGGGCCGCAAGTTTTGGGGGTGAGGAGCGCTGGTCCTGCTCGGATTGCGCGCCGTGGGCGTTCCGCGCTACCCCTCGCTCATGAGCGCAGCCGAATCCACCGGATACACGCTGCAGCGCGGCGAGAGCCCGTTGCTCGTCAGTGTTCCTCACTGTGGCACGGCGCTGCCTGAAGAGCTGAAGCGGCGCTTGGTCCCCGAAGCGCTCACGCTGCCGGACACCGACTGGCACGTACACCGGCTGTACGACTTCGCTCCGGCTCTCGACGTGACGTGTTTGTTCGCGCACTACAGCCGCTACCTGATCGACCTCAACCGCGATCCGAGTGGCGCATCGCTCTACCCGGGACAGAGTGTGACCGAGCTTTGCCCCACCACCGCCTTCGACGGCAGCGAGCTGTACCAGCCGGGGCAAGCCCCTGAAGAGGCGGAACAGCGAACGAGACGGACTCAGTACTTCGAGCCTTACCACCGCGCCCTCCAGGCGGAGCTCGCTCGGCTGAAGGCGCGCCACGGGTTTGCGATCTTGCTCGACGGTCATTCCATCCGCGCGGAAGTACCTCGCTTCTTCGAGGGACGCCTGCCCAGCTTGAACTTGGGAACGGCTGACGGCTCGAGCTGCGACGCAGCGTTGCAGGAAGTCGCCTGCGAAGTGCTCGAGAGCTGTGGGATGAGCTGGGTCGCCAACGGACGCTTCAAGGGCGGTTACATCACGCGGCGCTTCGGTCAGCCCGCTCACTCCGTGCACGCTCTACAGCTCGAGATGGCTCAGGCAGAGTACATGCTCGAAGCACCGCCCTACGCGTGGGACGAAGCGCGGGCCGAGCCACTCCGCGGCGTGCTGGAGCGCTTGGTGCGGGCGCTGCTCGCTTGGCGCCCAGCAGTCCGAGGCGCCGCTGAGCAAGGAGGCAGCGCGTGAGCCGCCGTGTCTTGGGCTGCGACGCTCTCTTCGATGGCATCAGCTGGTACACACCCGGGTTCATCGAAGTAGAAGCCGGCAGGGTGCGCCGGGTGGGGACCGGCGCCGAAGGCGTCACGGAGCAGGTGGCGGGCGTCGTGCTCCCGGGCATCCCAAACCTGCACTCCCACGCCTTCCAGCGCGCCTTCGCCGGCGAAACCGAGCAGTCCGCTGGCAACGGCAAGGACAGCTTCTGGAGCTGGCGCGAGGCGATGTACCGCTTCGCCGAACGCCTCGATCCAGACGCGGTTGAAGCCATCGCCGAACAAGTCTTCCTGGAGATGCTCGAGGCTGGCTACACCAGCGTCGCGGAGTTTCACTACGTCCACCACGCGTCTGACGGAGAACCGTATGCGGATCTGGCAGAGCTCGGCAGGCGAGTCGCCGCCGCAGCTCGTTCCGTAGGGATCCGCCTCACGCTGCTGCCCGTATTCTACGAAGCCGCTGGGTTCGGGCCAAAGCCCATCGAGGCGGGGCAGAGGCGATTCTACAATTCTCCCGAACGCTACCTCGACCTCTGGCAAGCTTTGGAGCGCGAACAAGACGGCTTGGTTAGCCTCGGCGCCGCTCCCCACAGCCTACGGGCAGCGCCTCTTGGCAGCCTCAACGCGGTGGTGCGCGAAGTGAAGCGCCGCGCGCCGGAAGCACCCATTCACATCCACATCGCGGAGCAGCTCCGAGAGGTGGAAGAGTGCCTGGCGCATCATCAGCGACGCCCAGTCGAGCTGCTGCTCGAGGGCGCGGCGGTGGACAAGACCTGGTGCCTGGTGCACGCAACGCACCTCTCCTCAACCGAACAGGTCGCGCTTGGCGGCGCTGGCGTCGTAGCCGGGCTGTGCCCGACCACGGAGGCCAACCTGGGCGACGGCATCTTTCCGCTAGGCAATTTCAGGCAGCACTCCGGTCGCTGGGGCATCGGCAGCGACAGCCAGATCACCTTGGACCCGGCTCAGGAGCTGAGGCTCTTGGAGTACACCCAGCGGCTGTCGCTGCATGCACGGAACACCGTCCTGAGCGGTGACGAAGCTGGGCACAGCGGGATGCGCCTGCTCTCCGAGGCCTTGCTCGGAGGCGCCCAGGCGCTCGGCTCGCCGGTGGGACGTCTGCTACCAAATTGCCCTGCGGATTTGATTTGTCTGGACCCGGCTCACCCGAGCTTGCTGGGGCGTGATCCGGAAACGCAAGTCGACAGCTGGATCTTCGCGAGCAATCGTCCTGCCGTCGCCCGGGTGATGGTGAACGGGCAGTGGTGTGTGACGGAAGGCCGCCATGACCGCCGCGAAACGGTTCAGCGCCGCTTCGCGAACTGTCTGCGACGACTCACAGGCTAGGAGCTACTCGGCTTCACCCGGCAGTCGTAGCGACGGGATGCAGCGATACGAGAAGTCGCCCTCGTTGCCATCAAGCACCCACACCCACTGACCCGTGGTTGGGTCCACTTCGCGGATACGCGAGTGAGAGGGAAACGGCATGGAGGTGGACTCCGTGACCGTGCTGTCCAGGATCAGGAAGCTGTCGTTGGACAGGCGGTCGATGTCACCTGCGATCAGCGACAGGTAGGTCTCTTGGTCGTCGACCCAAGCGATGCTGGCCTCCATCGTCTGAGTGTCGAGTGCGATGCGCATCGGGCGCGTATTCCAGAGTGATTCGTTCTGGTAAGGGTCGCCAACGCCGTTGTCGAAGAGCACCAAGCTCCCGTCTGGCTGCAGCTCTGGTGAGTGCTGATGGAAAAACCAGCGGTCGCCGTTCAGGGTGAAGTCGCCT
Source organism: Polyangiaceae bacterium (assembly GCA_020633205.1). NCBI lineage: Bacteria > Pseudomonadati > Myxococcota > Polyangiales > Polyangiaceae > Polyangiaceae bacterium. Next base: position 632,118 of record JACKEB010000013.1, on the reverse strand, counting down.
TCGTCGCCGAGCTTCCAGACGATGTCGCCCGTCTTGTGGTCGATTTTGATGATCCAGTCCTGGTGGCGCATGCTGAAAATCAGCGAGTCGTCCGTCGCATCGTAGATCACGCCGTTTCCGTGGCTCCAGTCCTTGGCCTGCTCGCCGGTGGTGGGGCTGAAGATGGGGTAGAACGGGTTGTCAAAGTCAGCACGCTTACGCTGAGGGTCGAGGTGGTCGAGCGCGCTCCAGCTCCAGGTGATGATTCCTTGAGGGCTAAACTCCACGAGGAAATCACCGACAACGTAGTGATCTTGGTTGTCTGCCGGATAGTTGATTTCCCGCGTCTCGATGCTGATCGCCAAGAAGTTCCCGTTGGGGAGCGCGATGATATCGTGGTGGAAGAGCGGCACGCCGAGCTGGCTGACGTTCACTTCGCTCTGCACGGTCCCGAGTTCATCGATGATCTGCATGCGGTCCCCGAGGATAAACAGAATGTTTCCGTCGGGTAATAGCTTGATACCACCAGGGAGGTCGTCCAACGCCTCTGCGTCCGGATATGCGAGGAACCAGCGCGTCTTGCCGAGGGGATCGATCAGATACACGCCGGCGTTTCCGACGACGGGCGCCTCGGAGTAGTCGAACATACGGTAGTCCGGCGCGGGGGTTCCGTTGGTCGTTACGCTGAAGCTGCTCTTGTAGCCAGGGAGCGCCGCCGGGGTCTTGAAGCTTACTGCGAAGCGATCGGTACCGACAACGAGGTCCGCTGAGTAGTCCGTGTCGGGTTCGAGGCCGCGCAGCCGATACGTCCGTGCCTCGGAGTCCGACTCGGGTAGCGATGCAATGTGTACGCCAGGGTCCGCCGAGGCGGCGTCGAGCTCCAGTCGAGCTTCGATTCCGTCGGGCAACGCGACGTTGACATCCACGACCATCGGCTGCTTCGGGTACAGCTCGGGCGTGAGGGTGGGTTCGATGACGCCGCCGGTGCCGCCGCTGCCGCCTCCAGCTGAGCCGGAAGTACCGCCCGTGCCTCCGCTGCCCGCGACACCTCCGGCGCCGCCGCTCGCCCCCACGGGTTCATCGTCACCACAGCCGAACTGTAGCCCCGAAGCACACACCACCACCAAAGCCCCAAGCAACAAGCGCATGTCCCGGATTTAGCATGAGGTCCGCTGAGTGGCGCCCAGCACCTCACCTGGAGCGAAACTCCGCGACTCCAGGACGGACCGTGCGCTGCCCTGAGAGTGGAAGTTTCCGTGTTGCGTCGCTCGCCGGCGTTGCCACAGGGAAATCTTTGGACGACCTACCAAGCCGCATGAGGAATCCGGCCCACTGGCCGACCCTCGCCTCCCAAACGCGCTGGCGGTGGCCGTTTGACCGGCTGGAGCCGCCTGCTGCACCTGACGATCCGCGGGATCCTGCCTCTAGGCCGGGGGTTTGTTCCGCTGTGAAGTCACGCACTTGAGTTTGGAGCTGAGGCTGTCATGGTTGCGCCCGCCAGAGCCTGGGCGCCCCCCGCGCTCGCCTGCCGATTGCCTACCCCTTACCCCCGCGAGGTCAGCCATGATCACCGTTAGCGAAGTCTCCATGAACTTTGGCGAACAGGTGCTGTTCGACAACGTCAACGTCACCTTCAACGAAGGGGAGCGCTACGGACTCACTGGCCCAAACGGCGCTGGCAAGTCGACGTTCATGCGTATCGTTACCGGCGAGCAGGAGGCCATGGCGGGCAACGTGCGTCGCCCGAAGCGCGTCGGGATCCTCCGGCAGGACCACTATCAGTTCGAAGAGAACCGCGTGATCGACGTGGTGCTGATGGGCAACGACAACCTCTGGAAGGCCATGCATGAGAAGGAGACGTTGCTCGAGAAGGGGGACGCCCTCACCGATGAAGACGGCATGCGGCTCGGCGAGCTGGAAGGGGTAATCGCCGAAGAAGACGGCTATATGGCGGAAGCCGAGGCAACCGAGCTGCTGGAAGGCCTCGGTATCCCGGAAAAATTCCACGCGGGGAAAATGTCAGCGCTGACCGGCGGCGACAAGGTACGCGTGCTGCTCGCGCAATCGCTCTTCGGCAAACCTGATGCGCTGCTCCTCGACGAGCCCACCAACGCCCTCGACATCGCGAGCATTCGCTGGCTCGAAGGCTTCTTGCTGGACTACCGGGGCGTGCTCGTCGTGATCAGCCACGATCGTCACTTCCTCAATGAGGTGTGTACGCGCATCGCCGACATCGATTACCAGACCATCATCGTCTACCCTGGCAACTACGACGACATGGTCCATCAGAAGGCCGAGGCTCGCGGAAGCCTCGAGCTTCAAAACTCGGCCAAGCAGAAGAAGATCCAGGACCTCCAAGAGTTCGTGCAGCGGTTCCGTGCGGGTAGCCGTGCGAGTCAGGTCAAGAGCCGAGAAAAGGCGCTGGAACGCGAGAAGCAGGCGCTCAGCGACCTCAAGCGCTCGAACATCGAGCGTCCGTGGCTACGCTTCGAGCTGAAGCGCCCCAGCGGCAAGCAGGCGCTCGGCGTAGAGGGGCTGACGAAAAGTTTCGGCGAAATCTCGATCTGCGACAACCTCAACTTCAGCCTGTTCCGCGGGGATAAGGTTGCGGTCGTCGGTCCGAACGGCGTTGGTAAGACCACGCTGCTCAAGATGCTCGTGGACGAGGTCAAGGCGGACTCTGGTAAGATCGAGTGGGGCTACGAAGCCAGCGTCGGCTATATGCCCCAAGATCACCACGAGCAGATCGAGAAGAGCGACGTCACGGCACACAAATGGCTCTGGGGCTGGGCAGAAGAGGCGGACGAGGAGCAGATCCGCGCGATGTTCGGCCGCCTACTCTTCAAGAAGGACGAGCCGTTCAAACCGACGAAGGTGCTCTCCGGTGGCGAGACCGTGCGTCTTTTGTTGGCGCGACTCATGCTGCTCAAGCCCAACATCCTGCTGCTCGACGAGCCAACCAACCACCTCGATCTCGAGTCGATTCGCTCGCTCACCGATGCGCTCGTGAGCTACGAGGGCAGCTGTATGTTCGTCACCCACGATCGCCAGATGGTGAGCACAGTCGCCGACCGCATCCTCGAGCTCAGCGAAGACGGTGTGCGCGAGCTGACCCCCCAGCAGTTCATGGAGGGCGACTTCCTCACGAAGCACAAGACCTACCAGAAGCCCGGTTGGTGAGCCGAGCGTCGACCGCGTGGCATCTGCCGCCGCAGACAGGTGGGTGCGGCGCCGATCGAGCCGACCGCGCTGCGGGATCCGCAGTGTTCGTTCGCAGGCCAAACGTCACGCTCCGGAGTCAGCCTCACACTCCGGAGTCAGCGTACCTGGAGTTTTAGGCGGACGGAGCGCCGTGGTGCTCTTGCGTCCGCCACCCGGCTCTGCGATGGCTGAACGGCGTCTATGGAAGCGTACTTGGTCGACTCACTGGGCAAACTCGGCTTCAACCGCGGCAACTACCGCGTGTTGATGCTGCTGCCGCTGGTCTACGTTGCGTGGGCCGACGGCAAGATGGAAGACGTCGAGATCGAACGCATCGACGCCATCGCCAAGGAACGTTTCTTCACGGATACGACAGGCCTCGAGATTCTGGACAGCTGGCTCGCGGAGCGGCCTTCAGAAGAGTACTTCCGCCAGGGGTTGGAGGACCTGTTTCTGTTGGCTCAAACCGAAGACGGTGAACCGCTGGTCCATGCCGAGGAGCTGCACGAGCTCCTGAGCCATGCGGAAGCCATCGCGCGAGCCACGGCCCACGCTTTCGACGACCCACGCGCCGTCACCAGAGAGGAAGAGGTCGCGTTGGCCGAGATCGCCAAGCTCTTACGCGTCGACAATGGAATCAGCTGGCGTCGCCTGCTCGACGATTTGGACGCCGGTCCAGCTTCGATCCAGGCTGGGCGCGCGCCGCGCTCACGCCGCGCCTAGTCAGCCCCCCGACTCGCCACGACGCGCCTGGGCGCTGTAGTACCGCTGGGCGCTGCTGTCGTCGTACTCGCTGCTGTCCTAATCGCTGCTGTCCTAATCGCTGCTGTCGTCCTAATCGCTGCAGTCGTCCTAATCGCTGCAGTCGTGTTATTCGCTGCAGTCGTCCTATTCGCTGCAGTGGCCGTCCACCAAGCGGCACATCTCGTGACGCTTGCAGAGATCGGACGCCTTGCAGTGCTTTGCTTCCGTCGGGATACATCCAGCGGAGCGGGCGGCGCACTCTCCCTTGCGTTTGCAGTCGCTGCTCTTCTCGCAGTCATCGTCGGAGCTGGCGACGCATACACCGCCTTTGGCGCTGCACAGGCCGCTCTTCTCACATGCGGTGCTCGCCTTGCAGTCACTACTCGAAGCGGCGCAGACGTCGCCGCGCTTGATGCATTGACCTCGCAGCCCACACTGGATGCTTGCCTTGCAGTGGGCGTCCGAGTCCGCAACGCAGCGACCTGAACTCGCAGCGCACAAACCATGCACCTTGCAGGGCACTTCACCGGCACAGTGCTCCGTGGAGCACAACGTCGGATCCAGCTCTGGGCAGTCGACACAAGGCACGCAGCCATCGCCGCTGAGCTGCAACACATCCAGGTCGAGGTCTTCGAGCTGCTGGGCCAGGCTCTTCTCTGGTGCGCTCGCGCTAGGTGCAGCGTTGGCGCTTGGCGCGGCGTTGCCCTGAGCCGCTACTGACGCTTCGGCGCTGACCCCCGCGCTGGGAGGTAGCGCCGGAGCGCCGTTCGCGGTGCTGCCCGAGTCGGTACCATCCCCGCCGCCACCACAATCAGAGCAGCCTGAGCAGCCACTAGTCGCCACGGCTAAGCACGAGACGGCGAAGTACAGCCAGCGCCTGCTCCCGGCGTTCGACAGCTTCCCCACCAGAGACTCCATCGGTGCGTTACTTCGGTTGCTTCTTCAGCAACTGCCCCAACTGCACCATCAACTCGTCACGGAGCTGTCCGCCGGTGACGACTAGCGCCGCATCCTCGATGCCGAGGATCATCAGCTCAGGAGAGTCGTCATCGTCCAGATCGGGGATCGTGGTTTGCGGCCCTGGCCGCTTCACTTCGCCGTCGGCTTCGAAGTCGCAGGTCACAACGCCGATGTTGTCGCGCCCTCCAACGGCGTTGGCCAGGTCCACGAGCAACTGGTTCACGGCTGCTGGCGATTCCTCGAGGCGCAGCGTGGCTTCAATTTCGGTGGGCTCGACGTATCCACACAGACCGTCACTACAGAGCAGGTAGCGATCTCCGGGCAGCGCTCGGTGGCTCGTGACAGCGACGCGCAGCTGCTGATCCATCCCAAGGGCGCGCGTCACCACGCTGCGCGGAAAGCGCGAGATCACTTGATCGTCCAGCTCCGGCTGCGTCTCGAGCACGTCCTGCAGCAGTGAATGATCTTGGGTGAGTTGCTCCAACGCGCCACGCCGCAGGCGATAGGCTCGGCTGTCCCCCACGTGAGCGATGTGGAAGAGGTGGCTACGTGGGGAGTAGAGCCCGGCGACCACGGTGGTTCCCATCCCGCGGTACTTGCCGTGAGTCCGGGAGATCTCAACCACGTCCTTGTTCGCCTTCTGCACAGCCGCCACCAACCGGCGCGCGTCGTTGGGTAGCCCGAAGCGGTCGAAATCGGGGCGGTCCCAGGCCTTGCGAACCGTGGCCCCCACGTAGTTCGAGATACTCGTGCAAGCGAGCTTCGCCGCCACTTCGCCAGCCTTGTGTCCACCGGCGCCGTCTGCGATGGCGATCAGGCCAAGGTCCTCGCGAACCAGGAACTGGTCCTCATTGTGACTGCGGCGACGTCCAACGTCCGTCTGCCCGGCAGCGACCAGCGTCATGCGTCCATGCGTCATCGAGGACCTCGTTCTCGCATTAACCGTCCACCCTCAATTCCGCGTGGCAACACACTTCGGCACGCACTGAGGGGCACCCGCACTTCGAGGGCTCTGCTAGCGGCTGGGCAGCAGGGAGATGTCTGGGTTGGCGTCACTCGCGGTGTACAGAGCATGCCAGGGGGTGCTGGCTCCGCGCAAGGCGCCCTGCGCCGGCGTGAACTCAGGCTTCTTCGCGCCCATGCAACTCAGAACCACGTAGGGGTCCAAGCGTCGGTGTCGCTGCAGCCCGGCCTCCACCTTCACCCCGGAGGGCTTTAGGCAGCGCTCCTCGAGCTTTGCGAGCAACGCGTCCGCGGCCGGGTTGTCACTCTGGTCACGTCCCGAATGGGTCTCGTCTTTCGCCGCCCGCTCCGTAGGTTGTACGACCAGCTCGAGGTGCAGGTGCGGCATCACGCTAGGACCCGACGCGTTCCCACTCTTGCCCACCGCACCCAGCTCTTGCCCGAGCTCGACGCGCGTGTAGACATCTTCAGTCAGGTTTTGCTTGGACAAGTGGGAGTAGAAGAACGAGAGGTAGCCTGAGCCCCAATCCGCCGGCACCGGGCAGACGAGTTTCACCACGCGGCCGTAACCGCCAAGCATGCCCTGTGTTGCCTCACCGGAACACGCGGCGAGGATAGGCGTCCCCACGGGCGCAAGCAGATCTACGCCGTTGTGCTTGCCATGGTAGCGCGGTGCGAGGAACTGTCCCTGCCCTGCCTTATCCGCACGGATCCCATGGTCCAGGGGGAGCACCCAGCCAACGCTCGGGAGCGTAGACGCTGAGCTCGCTGCTTCTTCCTCCGCGGCCGCCTCGACGGCGGCGTCCACGTCATCGTCTTGATCCGTGCTCAACTCCGCGGGCAATCCGGGAGATGGAGAGGGCGCAACCGCCTCACGAGCGGTTTGCCCACACGCCGAGCTAAGCACCGACGTCAGCGCCAGCACCCCAAGCGCCGCACTTAAGCCCTTGGATTTGCTAAGGTTTCCCCTCAGTGACAGACACGCTGTCCGGCTCTCTTCTGCTCCCCAGGCCATGTTTTCGAACCTTAGCAAAGGGTGCTCGAACCGCTCCAATTGTTGACCAACCAAGCCAGCCCAGAGGAAGCAACACCAATAACGCGGGCGCCACGAGGGGCTGCCTCAACACACCGATCACGCTCAGAATCAGGGTGCAAAGCGCGGCCAAGGCGCGCAGCCTCGCGTAGCTCGTGCGCGCTCGTGCCCCGAGGAACCCGAGACTCAAGTCGGTTGGCCAGAAGAGCAGCAAGGCTTGATTGACCCGCAGCTCTTGCATGTGGGCGAGCAAGCTGAGTCCCCAGACCAGGACTCCCAAGGCTCCCAAAATAGTCCCGCACAGCACCACCGCGACGCGCGCGAAACGCCCCCGCCGCCCGACGGCCACGAGCGGCAACGTCAGCCCAAGCGCCAGCGACATGAAGTAGTGCCACGTCGGGCCGGGACGCGCGGGAAACGGCGGCCCGCGACGGCTGTTGACGCGCTCGGGCTTTGCTCCGAGCTCGGAGGTCAGCTCGGCTCGCAGGTTGCTCGGCAGGAACATCGCCTCGTTCCGCGTCATATCGCGATCGAGCCGCGGCCCTGCGAATAGCTGCCCGGCAGCAATCGCAAGCGGCCACTCAGCGAGCCCCTGCGCACCCAGCTCTCGGCGTGTGACACCCGCGCTGGCGTCAGCGCCCTTCAGGAACGCTCCGCCGGTGGCATCGTCGATGACGTCACGGATGCGTGTCGTGCAGTTGTCGTCAAAGTGATGGTAGCGGTAGTACCTATTTTCCTCGCGGCTATCTTCCTCGAGGCGCGCAATGACCCTGCGTGTTTGTTCGGGGGTGAGGGGCAACACCTGGCGGAACACGTCGCGATCCGTCGAGATGTAGGCGCGGAGCATGCGATCGCGCGGCCAGATGGCCACCCAGAAGCGAGAATTTCCACGAATGAACTCCCAACCGATCTTCTCCGGCGGTGTCTGAAAGTCCGTCGTGCCGTAGTTGTAGCAGCGACCCCGCTCCCGGCTCTCGACGCACACAGCAGCGTGGCCGAAGCGCTCGAAGAGGTCCTTCCCCGGTCCCATCGTGTAGACGACGATCTGAGGATCGGCGCTCAGCGCGCCGAGCAGTGCCAAGCTGGGGATCACGTGCGTTAAGTCTCGCGCGGAAATGCGCGCGCGCAACTCGCCACAGCTTCGCCTTCGCGTCGCAAGCGCGGCTCAGAAGTCGTAATTTGCGAACGCTCGGCCGCCAAACAACAGCGAGTCGTCCACGCCGTTTGCGCGCGCGGCTGCCCCAGCGTTCATCGCAGGCCCTGGATCGAGAGCGCCGCCCTCGACTCCGAGGGTCAAGAGGCTGCCCCAGGCGAGGGCTCTGAAACGCGCGCCGAAATCGTACTCCGTTCCCCAGTACCCCTCGGAGGCACCACCCAGCGCGGTTCGGGCTGCACCACCGGCCAACCTCGTGTTCGCCGGGTCTCGAGGAACCACTGGAGCAAACGCGAAAAGCACTCCGCCGTACACGTCGAGTCCGGGGAGCAGGCGGTATCCGATCCGAGGAAAGAACGCCAAGGTGTCGATGGCGCCACCTTCAGTCGCCAGGCGTTCCGCCTGGTTCAACGGGGCGCCGAGCGCGGGATCTGTCGCCGTCGCAACGCTGCGGGCCGACTGCGCGCGCACCACCTGGTCGAAGAGCACCACGCCAAACTGATAGTTTGGATCGGCTCGGAATCCGGTCGCGGTTCCATCCTGGACGTCAGAGTCACCACTCAAAAACAGCGAATCAATCGCGACAGACAAGCGATCGGCGAGCAACGTGGTGCGCCCGGCCCAAGCAAAGGCCCGAAGGTCTTGCTTGACCAACAGGCCAGTCGGCTCGAGCTCCGTGGTTCCGTGCTGATATGCCGCTTCGGCGTCGAGCAGCAGCATGGCGTCGCCCAAGTCGAAGCCGAAGGTAACGCTGGCATCGACGATGAGGTAGTTCGCTTGTTTGCCTTCGGCGTCCTCGTCCCGACGCAACGCGACGTGCAGTTCGCCCCGGTCGAGGTCGAGCCCACCGAAGCTCAGGCCAAGGTCAGCGCGCAGGCTCGGCTCATCGTCTCGAACAGACTCGTCCTCCCGGAGCACACGCTCGTCTTGGAGCACCCGCTGGAGCGCGATGTATCCTTGAAAATCCGCATCGCCGAGCGGGCCCGTGAAGAGGCGGGCCTCGAGGACGCGATCGCCTCCGCGAGGATCCACAAACCGCGTGTCTCCTGGCGCGGGGTCGTGAGCGCCGTCGTTCTCGATCATGCCGAGCCCCCAGTGGCTGGTGTTGAAACCTCCCTGGAGGCCGATCCAATCACCGACGCGTAACGCCAGGTTGGCCTTTCGCAGAACCGGCTCTGTCGAGCCTTGCCCAGGGTACCCGCGGCCTGCGGGCGCGTCGGCCCCGCCATTATCTCCACGAACTAGCTCATGCTCGTATTCAGCGTGAACCCCGAACTCGCCGAGCCGCAGCCCAGTGTCGAACTCCGCCCCCAGGCGCACCAGCGGCGACAGCAGCGTGCTGGCGTCCAGCTGGGTGCCCGCTGCATCGAGTGGAATTCTAGGAACTACTTCCCCACGGATTCGTCCCGTCCCCTGAAGCACGAGCCGTGTGCAGCGCCCCATGTCGAGCGTCAGCGGATGGCCCGGTCGCTGTTCTCCTCCGAATATCGCGACCGCGGGCACGGGACCGCTCGCGCTGTCCTGGGTGGTCACGCAGAGGCCCGTGCTTTGGGCGTGTGCCGAAGGCGCGAAGCACCACGCGCCGCAGCCTGCCGCCGCGGCTACCCAGCGTTGGAGACGCCAGCGCCGGGCTCCCCTCACTGCACCCTCACCCCCAAAACCGCGGTGGGATCCGCGGCCCCTTCCACTCTGCATCACCCGAACATTTAAAAGAAACGGCGCGGTGTGTGAACACTCCGCGCCGTGCTGCTGGTTTCTTTGCTGCTGTTTCTTCTGTGAAACTAGCTGTGCTGTCCTAGGCGGGCGTCACTTCCTCCCGGGGCTGGGCCGAGCGAGCCGCCATACGCCGAGCGTACACGGCCATCAGACTGGCAGCCACGACTCCAGCGACCGCGACGGGCAGCACACCGACCAGGCGACTCTTCACGACTTCGGCGCCAATCACGAAGAACCCCATGATGAGCACGAAGAACGCGAAGGCCTTGCGCAGCGTGTCCTGAGGCAGCTTGCTCACCATCCGAGTCCCCACGAAGGTGCCGAGGACTGCAGCCACGGAGAAGCCGGCGGTCAGCATCCAGTCGATCTCGACGTGGCCGAGGTGACCGGCAGCGCCAGCGAACGACTTCAACGCGATGACGAACAGCGAGGTGCCGACTGCCTCCTTCATGGGCAGGCCGCCGAGCAGCGCCAGCGCCGGAACCACGAGGAATCCCCCGCCCGCGCCGATCAGGCCAGTCACCGCACCAACGATCAGGCCTTCAACCGGCACCAACCACAGGGCGTGGGGCTTGCCATCAGCCTTGGACTCCTTGCGACCGCGCAGCATCGCGAGCGCCGTGATCAACATCATCAACCCAAACGCGCCAAGCAACACGGTGCCCGGGATCAAGTAGGCAACACGGCCACCGAGAAACGCGCCGATCATGCTCGATACGCCGAAGAACAGACCAGTGCCCCAGCGCACGTTGCCGTTTCGGGCGTGCTGGACCGAGGCGACCGCGCTCGTCACACCAACCACGATTAAGCTCATCGCGATTGCGGGCTTCGCAGCGATCCCCACGACGTACGTGAGGATGGGTACCGTCAGGATGGAGCCTCCTCCACCGAGGAGGCCGAGGGAGATGCCGATCAGGGCGGCGAGGATCAAAGAAACAACGAGCATGAGAGTGCCTTCTTCAGCAACGGGTGAGTGTCTGGTTGCAACGAAAAGCGAGAGTCGTGCCAGCGCGCCGGACACCAAGGAATACGGGCAAATTCCCCCCAAGTTGAGCTGTCTCCGAGGAACGAGCTTCCGTGCAACGTTTCACCTGGAACGGGTTGCAACGCTCCTTGAAACGGGTCGCAACGGCTTCCATGCGCAGACCGGCTCCTTGTCGCCCCGATGTTGGCCCGGGTAGCGCCCGGGTCGCGCGAAAATCACGCAATACGCAGGCACGAGCCGCCCTCGGACTTTGGCACACACCTTGTAAGGAACGTGCTGAGACCCACCAGGGACGACGTTTGGAGGATCCCGTGTTTCTGCGACAACTCTTCGACCTAGACAGCTCGACGTACACCTATCTCGTCGCTGACCCTGAGACCAAGCAGGCGGCACTGATCGACCCTGTGAAGGGACAAGCGGATCGCGACCTGCAGCTGATTGCTGAACTGGGCTTCGAGCTTCGCTACGTGCTCGACACCCACGTCCACGCAGACCACATCACTGCGGCCGGAGAGCTTCGGGAGCGAACCGGTGCGGAGAGCGTCGCCGGTAAGGCCGGTGCCGGCTGCGTGTCGGTGCATGTTTCACACGGAGACGCGCTTCCGCTCGGAAATTTATCAATCCGCGCGCTGGCAACTCCCGGGCACACCGACGACAGCATGAGTTACCACGTCGGGAACGCTGTGTTCACTGGGGATGCTCTGCTGATCCGCGGCTGCGGCCGGACGGACTTCCAGAACGGTGACGCCGGCACGCTCTTCGACTCCATCACCGGTGTGTTGTTCGAACTCCCCGCGGATACGCAAGTATTCCCCGGACATGACTATCGAGGGCACGCAACGAGCACGATTGCCGAGGAACGCTCGCACAACCCACGGGTAGCGGGTCGGACGAGGGAGCAGTTCATCGAACTGATGAACAATCTGCAGCTCGCCAAGCCGCGGCGAATCGACGAAGCCATTCGGGCGAATCGCGTATGCGGCAACACGAGCGCACCATTCGCGAGCCTCCCCAAAGCACCCACGGGCTACTTCCAGCTCCAAGCTGACGAGTTCGTACAAGCAGTGCCTGACGCGCGGCTCATCGACGTCCGTGAACCAGCGGAGTTCGAAGGTGATCTTGGTCACGTTCAAAACGCCGAGCTCGTTCCGCTCTCGACCGTCGCGCGAGCAGCCAAAGACTGGTCGCGGGACCAGCCGCTCTTGATGATCTGTCGTTCGGGCCGTCGGTCAGCGATGGCCGCGGAGCAGCTGTTGGGGATGGGCTTCGAACAGGTCGCGAACCTCGAAGGCGGGATGCTCGCCTATCACCACGTCCTCGAGAACGCGCCCACCTTGCGCTGACAGCGCTTGGCCCAAGGTTCTCCTTCCCCTCACTCGGCACCCCACACCCCTCACCCCTCACGAGCTCGCTCACCGGCGCTACCGATCCGTCGCAAAGCGGACGGGGTCGCGCTGCAGCCAACCCTCGGATTGACGCATGGATATCGCAACAGAGACCTTCACACCTGGTATGTCCGCCCTTGGGGGCGCTCTGATTGGCTTGAGCGCTTCTCTACTCATGCTGAGCCACGGTCGCATCGCTGGAATCAGCGGCATCGTCGGCGGGTTGCTCGAAACACGCTCGAAGGATCGGGATTGGCGCCTGGCATTCGTGCTCGGCCTTGTCGCCGGTGGCGTCGCGCTGTTGTTCGCCTACCCCACGGCGTTCGCCGTAGACATCCATCGCAACTCGGTAGTCGTCGTTGCGGCTGGTCTGCTCGTCGGCTTCGGCGCGCGCCTTGGCAGCGGCTGCACCAGCGGTCACGGAGTCTGCGGTATCAGCCGATTCAGTCGTCGCTCCCTCGTCGCGACCGCAACGTTCATGACGACCGGGGCGATCACCACACTCGTCTACTCACTGGTCGCCGGAGGTGCCTCGTGAAGCATGCATTCGCGTTCCTGGTCGGTCTGATCTTCGCCGTAGGGCTTGGCCTTGCAGGCATGACCCAACCGGCAAAGGTGGTTGGCTTCCTGAACTTCACCGGGCACTGGGACCCGAGCCTTGCGTTCGTGATGCTCGGCGCAATCGGAGTCAACTTCGTGCTTTTCCGCCTGGTTTTGAAGCGCAAATCGCCGCTCTTCGAGGGACTGTTCCAGGTCCCAGGCAACATCCATCTAGACCAACGCCTGATCATGGGCTCGGGGATCTTCGGCATTGGTTGGGGCCTCGCGGGCTACTGCCCCGGTCCGGCCATCGTCTCGAGCGGCGCAGGGAGCGGGCGCGCCATCCTGTTTACCGCCGCCATGCTGATCGGAATGCTGCTCTTCAGGGCTTTCATCAGCTGGGACACGAAGCGAGGCGATGAGCGCGTGACGCAGCTCTCCAGGTAGCGGTAGCCCTCCCGCCTGCCCTTCACGGCCGCCGGCTCACCAGTCGGCGGCCGCGGTGCTTTCAAGGAGCCGAGCGCGTCATTCGTCTCCAGCCAACCCATAGCGACGGAGCTTGCGCCACAAGGTAGTGCGGCTGATTCCAAGGCTCTGCGCGGCTCGCTCTCGGCTGCCGCCCGCACGCTCGAGCGCCTGCACCAGCCGTCGTGCTTCCGCGGGGAGATCCACATCTGGCTCCGCAGCGACGTTGAGCGATGCAGGAGCGAGGGGCGCGTCTCCTCGCACCTCCGGGGGCAGCTCAGCTTCCGTCAGCACCGCTCCACTTCCCATCACGAAGGCATATTCGATGGCGTTCTGAAGCTCTCGAACGTTTCCTGGCCAATCGTAGCTCTCGAGGGCTCGCAGCGCACCGGACGATACGTGTGAGACTTGGCGCTTCGAGCGTTGGTTCCACTGAGTCACGAAGTGCTGACTAAGGAGCCCCACATCCTGCGGGCGCTCGCGCAACGCTGGCAGGAAGAGCGGGATGACCCGCAGACGATACATCAGGTCCGCACGGAATCGACCCGCAGCGACCTCACTGCGTAGAGAGCGATGGGTCGCCGTGACCACTCGCACGTCTACAGGGATCGGTTCGCGGCCACCGATGGGGAGCACGCTGCGCTCCTGCAACACACGCAACAGCTTCGCCTGCAGGTCCAGGGGGAGCTCCGCCACCTCATCGAGAAACAGCGTGCCCTTGTGAGCGAGTCGAAAGTGTCCCTCGTTGTCACGGATCGCGCCGGTGAATGCGCCTCGCACGTGACCAAATAGCTCGCTCTCTAGCAACTGCGCGGGCAGCGCCGCACAGTTGATCGCGCGAAACGGACCGTTTGCGCGCTCCGACTCGAGATGGACGGCGTGCGCAACGAGCTCCTTACCACTTCCCGTTTCCCCGCGGACAATTACGCTGGAGTCCGCGTGAGCCACCTTGACGAGATCGGCGAGCAACGCCTTCATGCGCGCGTCACAAGTCAAGATGCCGTGAAAATTGACCTGGCCCTCGGCGAGGGTACTGCTGCTCTCCGTCTCCAGGAACAACATCCAGCCCTGGGGCGGATCGGACAAAGGGATCGCCCGCACGCGAAGCATCCTCGCGCCGCCGTCAGGATCAAGCCGAGGCAGGCGCCCAGTTGTGGCGCGGCCCTCTGCCAGGGCTTCGGCGATGGGGCGTTCGCCTGCTTCCCCACACAGCACCTTCGACGCCAGTGTCCCGAGGGGAAGCTCGGACCCGACGAGCTCTTCCGCGAGGGCCGTGCGCTCGATGATCTTCAAGCGCTCGTCCAAGACAATCACCGCGCCAGCGGCCTCTTGAAGCGCCAACTGCATCAGCTCGTTGCGACTCACGGGCGTCACTCTAGCAGGGTGATACGCTGGCCCGGTGAGTGTTCCCGCACTGCCCTCGGCGACCTGCGTTCTGCTCCGTGACGCGGCAGACGGCACACTGGAGGTCTTACTAGTCCAGAGAAACTCGCGCCTCAGCTTCCACGGCGGCGCCTGGGTCTTTCCCGGAGGTCGAGTCGACCCGAACGACGCTGGCGATGACGAGCTGAGCCAAGCGAAGAGCGCTGCGCTCCGGGAGACCCAGGAGGAGGCCGGCCTCGAACTCGCAGAGGCGGAGCTCGGCACCGACGCGCACTGGATCACGCCGACTGGGCGCCCGAAGCGCTTTCGCACCTGGTTCTTCTGGGCGCCAGCTCCCCCTGGCGCGGTGGAAGTCGACGGCTCCGAGGTGCTCACGCACCGCTGGCTCAGCCCCAAGGCGGCCCTGAAGGTCCACGCGCGCGACGAACTCGAGCTGCCACCCCCCACCTTCGTCACCCTGTGCAAGCTCGCCCGTTTCAATTGTATCCGCGAGGCAATGGAAAGCCTCGAGCGCCGGGAGCCGGAGCGTTTTACTCCGCGGCCAGTTGTGGGGCCGAGCGGTATCGTCTCCTTGTACGAAGGGGACGCGGGTTACGAAGCAGCGGACGTGAGCGCTCTGGGACGGCGCAGGCGACTGCTCATGCCAAACGCCGGAAGCTGGCGCTTCGAAGACAGCGAGTGAGCAGCGAACTCACTCTGAAGTGTCGTACTGCAGCGGATCGATCTCGAGCAACGTCGGTTGCTTCTCGCGCGCCTCGTCGATGTCGTGCTGCAACGGATCGATCTCCAGCAGGGTCGGCTGCATGGAGCGCGGCGGCTCCGCGTCTGTTTCACCGTCCCAAGCGAAGTCGATGTCGTCAGTGTCGGGCGGTTGGGACACGGGTGTGCTCGGCTCCCGCGCGCGACGCCGCGTACCACTCGACCGATCAAGGTCGGGCTTCGGCTTGCGGGTGGTTGCTTTCCTACTCGTCGCCATGTCGGGCACCGGTCGCTCAGTCGAAGCCTACTGACTCTAGCTAGCCCTGGCTAGCCTCCCGGCGCCCGAAGCAGCGCTCCCTCACCCCCAAAAACAGAAGCGATCCCGACGCTTGCACGTTGCCGCAAACCCTCGCGTATCTCGGGTTGGGTTTCAGGATTCTCACCGTGACCGCGCCTAGTCTTGCTTCAGGAAGTCGCAGACGAGGGGATGCAGGACATCTGGCAGTTCGAATTGGGGCACGTGTCCGCAGTCCTGCAAAACCACCGAGCGGGCTCCAGGGAGTGCCTCCTCGACGTGTTTGGAAAAACCGCTCGGCACCAGCACATCCCGATCGCCCCAAACGAACAGCGCTGATGGGCCAAGCTGCTTCAAGCGCTCCCAGAACCCGCGGTCTCCCCACGGGTTGTCCAGGTAGATTTGCCGCGCGGCACTGAACAACGCTATCCGCCCGCGACGCGTGGAGAACACGCGAAAGAACTCGTCTGCCGCCGCGTCGAACCAGGGCGCAGGCACGCGGTCTGGCTTGGAGAAGATCTGCTGCATCACCCCCATCACGAGACTGCGCGGCACTTTGAGCGGAAGCGCGCCCAACTCCGGACGGATCACTTTCACCAACGGCACCAACTGGCGCAGCTTGCGAAAGGCAACCGCCGGGCAATACAACACGAGCTTGCCGACCCGCTCGGGGTAGCGCAGCCCGACCTCGATCGAGATGCGACCACCCATGGAATTTCCGATCAGGTGAGCGCGCTCGATGCCCAGGCTGTCCATGAGCTGAATCACCCATTTCGCGAAAAATTCCGCATGGTAATCGATCATGGGCTTCCCGCTCTCGCCGAAACCAGGCAAGTCAGGCACGATGACCCGTCGGTCTTTGGCTAGCGGAGGGAGCGTGGGCAGCATCGACGCACCGGTCGCGC
The DNA here is from genome assembly GCA_020633205.1 of Polyangiaceae bacterium. Classification (NCBI taxonomy): domain Bacteria; kingdom Pseudomonadati; phylum Myxococcota; order Polyangiales; family Polyangiaceae; species Polyangiaceae bacterium. Next base: position 615,712 of record JACKEB010000013.1, on the reverse strand, counting down.
TGAGACCATGAAGCAGGATCACCGGGAGGCGTTCGGATCCCTCTCCTGCTTCGAGCAGGAAGGTGTCGATGCCGCCTGCCGTCACCCGGCGAGGCCGCGAATACGTGCGCTTGCGCGGCCCCTTGAGCAATACCTCGAGCTTGAGCGCCAGCGCGATAGAGCCTCGAACTCGCAGGAAGCCTTTCAGCCACAGATCGACGCCGGAGTGCTCGCCCTCGAGGAGCTCCGCCAGCGTCAGCGCGTCCGCGTACACCGTCGCATCGGGGCGGCGCGTGGGTCCTGGCTCAGCGACGACTCGAGACGCCTTGCTGCTGATGGTCCAGCTGCCAACACCGCCTGCTTCGATCACCAGGCGCTTGCCAGCATCCTCGGGGAAGGGCCAGTGGGAGACCAGGCCGTCTCGGAGCGCAGCATCGATACGCTGACGCACCTTGGCTGACTGCAGCGCGGCCAGAGTCATGCCGATGACTTAGTACGTAACCCCGCACGCGCACCAATAAGGCGTGGCCGTGCAGGCCCCTCCTGGGGAGCCTGCAAGTCGCCTGGAGTTCGCCTCCAGCGGTGACGAAGGCAATTGACACCAGGAGCGCTGCATTTCATAAGTGAGCGCCCACTTACTAATTGTGAGACCCCTATGGTTCGACCTCGCCAGATCAGTGACGAAGCCATCCTGGACGGAGCGCGCGAGTGCTTCCTCGAGCACGGCCCTGGAGTGTCCACCGTTGCCATCGCGCAGCGCCTTGGGGTCAGCCAGGGCGTGTTGTTCCAGCGCTTCGGAACCAAGAACGAGCTGATGCTCGCGGCACTTGCTCCGCTAGAACGCCCTGGCTGGACAAGCCAACTCGAGAGTGGGCCAGACTCACGGGCGCTACCTGTTCAGCTGCGCGAGATCGCCGCCCAAGCCACGGACTTCTTCGAAGAGATCGTGCCCAAGGTAGCCGTGCTGCGTGGCGCGGGTATCGAGCCCAAGTCGGTCTTCCGCGATTCAGACTTGCCGGCGCCCGTCCTCGCCCAGCGGCGACTCGCGAGTTGGATGCGACACGCGTTGGCCCAGCGCCGCGTACGCCCTTGTGATCCGGACGCGGTCGCCCTGATGTTTTTGGGATCTCTACAGATCCGCCCCTTCTTGGCTCACGTAGCGCGTGATATCGGCCCCGAACGCGAAACTTATCTCGATCACCTGGTCGAGAATCTCTGGCGGATGATCGCGCCGGACTCCAAGGACCCCACCGATGCCTAAAGCTAGCCCCTTGCCCGCGGAGCACCCGACCAAACAGCGGCTGATTGGCTGTCTCTTCGTTCCGCTAGCCATCATCGCGCTCTCCATCGGTGGCTTGATCGTGCTCTCGCAGCTCCGGCAAGCGGCGAACCGGCAGAAGCCGGCGCCGCAGATCCCGCTCGTGCAAGTGGTCACATCCCGCACGGAAACGCTACCAGCGCATGTATCCGCTACGGGGACCGTGGAGGCAGCGAAGGAGCTCACCCTGAGCCCAGAGGTGACGGGACGCGTGACCTATGTTTCTCCAAACTTGGTCACCGGCGGTCGGGTCAAGCAGGGAGAGACGCTGCTGCGCATCGACGCCAGCAGCTACGCGCTCCAGGCGCGCCAGCAGAAGACGGCGATCCGCAAAGCGGAAGCCGACTTGCGAATGGAGGCAGGGCGCCAAGAGATCGCGAAGCAAGAGTGGGAGCTGGTCGGCGACGGAACGCCCCCCGACGAAGCGGAGCTCGCGCTGCGGAAGCCGCAGATGGACGCAGTGAAATCCGGCCTCGACTCGGCGAAGACCGGCCTACGCCAGGCCCAGCTGAACCTATCACGTACGACCATCCGCGCACCGATGAACGCCATCGTAGTCGCGGAACACGTGGAGAAGGGTCAGGTCGTTGCCCCGGGGATTCAGATTGGCTCACTCATGGGTGTGGAGCAGTTCTGGGTACGCGTCAGCGTGCCGGTGGCGCTGCTCGACGACTTGCAGATCCCTGGGCTCCAGGGCGAAGAAGGCTCCGAGGCCCGCGTCATCCAGCGCCTGGGCGGGGAGCGGAATCTCGAGCGCAAAGGACGCGTGCTGCGATTGCTCGGCCAGCTCGACGCGAAGACACGTACTGCTCAGCTGTTGATCGCGGTGGACTCCCCCCTGGAGAAGCCGGAGAGCGGCTCCCCCGTCCCAATCCTGCCTGGCGCTTATGTCGAGGTCGACATCCAGGGTCGCGCGCTCAAGGGCGTGACCAAGCTACCCCGAAGCGCGCTCACCGGGGGTGATTCCGTGTGGATCGTTGACAAGGATCATCGCTTGGCCAAGCGACGCGTCGCGGTACGCTGGAGCGGAGACAACGATGTCTATGTGGGCGGGGAGCTCAAGGACGGTGACCGCGTGGTGGTGAGCCCGATGACCCTGCCATTGCCCGGTCAACAGGTGAAGGTGGAGGGCGACCCCGATACGAAGCCAGCGGGGAGCGCGGCTCCGGGCGCTGTGCCGCAGCAGGCGGGCGGGGCGAAGGAATGAGCTCGGGCACGGGAGGTGGGGGTGAGGGGCGCCGGGACACGCCGGTCGATGAACTGATCCCCCCGGAAACAGCACCGGAGCCAGTCGGACCGCCACCGAATGACGAAGCGACCAGCGATCCGGAAGAGCACCAGCTCACCGCCGAAGAATTGAAGGGCCCCATCGCTTGGATGGCGAGCAATCACGTCGCGGCCAACTTGCTGATGCTGATCTCCATCGCCGCCGGCCTGATCGGGGCGTGGTTCGTGAAGCAGGAGGTCTTCCCGGAGTTCGACCTCGACGTGGTTCGAGTGACCGTGCCGTACCCCGGGGCGAGCCCGACGGAGGTCGAACAGGGCATCGTGCTCGCGGTGGAGGAGGAGCTGCGCGGCATCGATGGGGTCAAGCACGTGACCTCCAGCGCTTCCGAGGGCAGCGGAACGGTGGTCGCCGAACTCAACCTCGGCGTGGACCAGAACTCCGTGCTGGCGGACATCAAGGGCGCCGTCGATCGCATTCAATCCTTCCCCGAAGACTCGGAGAAGCCCACCGTCAAGCTCGAGATCCGACGCCGCGCCGTGATCCAGATGGTGTTGGCCGGCAATCTGGAGCGAACCGAGCTACACGCGGTGGGTGAGCGGGCTCGGGAAAAGATCCTGGATTCTGCTGATGTCACCCAGGTGGAGCTCGGTCAGGTGCCTCCCTTGGAGGTGGCCATCGAAATCCCCCGGGAAACGCTCGAGAGCTACGGCTTGAGCCTACCCGAGGTCGCGCAGCAGGTGTCTGCGTTGTCCCTCGAGCTGCCTGGCGGTGAGCTCGAGACCAAAGGCGGCGAGCTCTTGGTGCGCGTCTCGGACCGGCGCCTCACGGTTCGCGATTTCCAGAACCTGAAAATCCGCGGCACCAAAGAGGGCTACAGCGTGCGCCTTGGTGATATCGCCAAGATCAGCGACGGCTTCCGCGACACGGATCAAGAGGCGTACTACGACGGCAAACCTGCGCTGACGCTGACCGCTTACCGCACGGGTGACGAAACCCCCAACGCCGTCGCCGCGGCAGTGCGGTCGTCCCTCGCGGAGCTCAAGCAAGACCTCCCCCCGGGGGTCCAGATCCACGTGCTGGATGACGACTCCGAGACCCTGAACGCTCGCTTAGGGTTGCTCCAGAGCAACGCGGTTCAGGGCTTCGTGCTGGTGCTGGTCATCCTCGCGATGTTCTTGAAGCTCAGGCTCGCCGGCTGGGTCTCCCTGGGGATCCCCATCTCGTTCCTCGGCGCGCTCGCGCTGATGCCCGCTTTGGACATCAGCGTGAACATGGTGACGAGCTTCGCGTTCATCGTCACCCTGGGCATGCTGGTGGATGACGCCATCGTCGTGGGTGAGAACATCTACACGAAGCAGCAGCAAGGCGTGCCGTCGCTGAAGGCCGCGATCGTCGGTGCGAAGGAGATGGCGGTCCCCGTCACCTTCGCGATCTTGACCACGGTGGCGGCGTTCGCGCCGCTCTATTTCGTGCCGGGCACGATGGGGAAGATCTTCCGCTTCATTCCCATCATCGTCTGCATGACCCTCGCGTTCTCGCTGATCGAGTCGTTCTTCGTGCTCCCAGCGCACCTCAGCTCCCGCCCGGGCAAGCCACTGTCCCGTCGCATCGATCGCGGGCAACAGTGGGTCTCGAAGAAGCTCGAGTGGCTGATCGAGCGCACGTATCGCCCGGTGATCACGAAAGCGCTCAACCATCGCTACATCGCGGTGGCGTGTGGCATCGCCTCGCTGATCTTGACCGTAGGCGTGCTGCGTGGCGGCTTCGTACCGTTCAGCTTTTTTCCGAAGCTCGAGGGCAACAAAGTCACCGCCTTCGCGCGCCTGCCCTACGGCGCACCCGAGGAGGCGCGCGCGCGGGTTCGCGAGCAACTCGAGCGGAGCGCTGAAGAGGCTATCAAGCAGCTCGGCGGTCGGCAGTATGTGCTTGGGGTGTACACCCGCCTGGGCGAGGGCCCCGAGGTGCGCGGCGCGGCTCAGGAGTCGAGCGGCAACTTGGTCACGATCGACGTGAATCTCGTCGCGAGCGACCAACGCAGTTTCTCTTCCAACGCATTCGCCGCGGCCTGGAGCAAGACGACCCCGGTGATTGCCGGCGTGGACGCGCTGACCTTCAACGGCGGTAGTGGCCCCGGAGCAGGACAGGCGCTCAACGTCCAGCTCTCCCACAGCGACACTCGCGTCCTCGAGCGCGCTTCAGAGGACCTGACGGAGTCGCTGCGTGGCTTCTCCGATCTGAACAGCATCCAGAACACGTATGCCGCGGGGAAACCGCAGCTGGACTTTCACCTGCTGCCCGCCGCGCAGACCTTCGGGCTCACCGCGGGAGACGTCGGACGCCAGCTACGCGGCGCGTTCTTTGGCGCGGAGGCGCTCCGCGAACAGCGAGGCCGAAACGAGCTGCGAGTGATGGTGCGACTCCCAGCCGAACAGCGCTCGAGCGAGTACGACCTGGAGAAGCTGCTCATCAAGACACCCGAAGGCGGGAACGTGCCGCTGGGTCAGGTGGCGAGCTTCGATCGCAACCGAGCACCAACGGCAATCGCCCGCGAGGATGGACGGCGCATCGTCAACGTGACCGCGGAGCTGGCACCCGGAGTGCGCTCAGTCGAGAACGTGCTCACGGCGCTGGACAAGGACGTCTACCCGAAGCTCAAAGCCAACTATCCAGGCCTTCGCCTCGACGGCGCTGGGCAACAGCGTAGTCAGGAAGAAGCCATGGGCAGCCTGCGGCGCAATTTCTTGCTGTCGATGATGGCGATCTACGTCTTGCTCGCGATTCCGTTCAAGTCCTACTTCCAGCCGATCATCGTGATGAGCGTGATCCCGTTTGGCTTCGTCGGTGCGGTGCTCGGCCATTTGATCATGGGCTACGAGCTATCCATCAGCAGCATGTTCGGCTTGATCGCGCTGTCGGGCGTCGTGGTGAACGACTCATTGGTGCTGGTGCACGCAACCAACGAGTATCGCGCAGAGGGCATGACGGCCTTCCAAGCGATGATCGAGGCAGGCGTGCGGCGCTTCCGACCTATCCTGCTCACGTCGGTGACGACCGCAGGCGGCTTGCTGCCGATGATCACGGAAACTGATCGCCAGGCGCGCTTCTTGATCCCCATGGCCATCAGCCTCGGCTTCGGGATCCTGGTCGCGACGGTGATCGTCCTCGTGCTGGTGCCCTCGCTCTACATGATCCTGGAAGACATCCGCGCCTTCTACTTTGGCCCCGAGCGGCCGAAGGGGCGCCTGAGCGCTTCGCCTGCGGAGTAGCCGTCTGAAAGCCGATTTTCGGCCCGTTCGCACCCCTAGGCGCCTCGTGCTAAGCAGCGCCCCCCGGCTCGCCTGGCAGAGACGTCATGACCAAGCTCGAACAAGAAATTCAGAAACGGCGCACGTTCGCCATCATCAGCCATCCGGACGCCGGCAAGACGACGCTCACCGAGAAGCTCCTGCTCTTCGGTGGGGCGATCCAGATGGCCGGCGCCGTGAAAGCCCGCGGCGAGCAGCGCCGCGCGCGCTCGGACTGGATGAAGGTGGAACGCGAGCGAGGGATCTCCGTGACGTCCGCGGCGATGACCTTCGAGTACGGCGAAAAGACCTTCAACCTGCTGGATACGCCAGGCCACGAAGACTTCAGCGAGGACACCTATCGCACCCTCACCGCGGTGGACTCCGCTGTCATGGTGCTCGACGCCGCGAAGGGCATCGAGACCCAGACGCGCAAGCTGTTCGAGGTGTGTCGCCTCAGGGACATGCCCATCACGACGTTCATCAACAAGCTGGATCGCGAAGCGCGCGACGTACTCGAGCTATTGGACGAAGTGGAGCAGGATCTGCAGCTCGAGGTCACACCCGTCACCTGGCCCATCGGCATGGGGGACCGCTTCGCTGGCTACTACGACATCATCAACGATCGCATCGTGCTGATGGACAAGTCCGCGCGAGCGGTCGCCAGTGAAGGCAAGACCATCGAAGGCTTGGGCAACCCCGAGGCGGACAAGCTGCTCGACGAGCAGGTCCTGGCGCGTCTCCGCGAGGAAGTGGAGATGGCCAGAGGCTTGTGCAAGCCCTTCGAGCTCGAGCCGTACCTCGAAGGCAACTTGACGCCCGTGTTCTGTGGCAGCGCGCTGGTCAACTTCGGTGTCCGAGCGCTGCTCGATGGCCTGGCGCATCACGCGCCAAGCCCGCGCCCCCAGCCAACGAAGTCCCGCGAAGTCGATCCGAGCGAATCCAAGGTCAGCGCGTTCGTATTCAAGATCCAAGCGAACATGGACCCGAAGCACCGCGACCGCATCGCGTTCGTACGCGTCTGCTCCGGTCACTTCGAGCGCGGCGCGAAGCTCAAGCACGCCCGCACCGGCAAGGTGATGGCGATTCACAACCCCCTCACTTTCTTGGGTCAGGATCGGGAAATCGCCGAAGAAGCCTGGCCGGGTGACATCATCGGCGTGCCCAACCACGGAAACCTGCGCATCGGCGACACGCTGACTGAAGGCGAAGACATCGTGTTCACAGGCGTGCCGAGCTTCGCGCCGGAGCTCTTGCAGTCAGTGCGTGCGGAGGATCCCATGCGCAGCAAGCACCTCGGCCGCGCGCTGCTGCAGCTCGCGGAGGAGGGCGCCGCGCGCGTCTTCAAGACCACGATCGGCGGCAACTGGATCGTCGGCGTGGTCGGGTCGCTGCAGTTCGACGTGCTCGCCGATCGCATCCGTACGGAATATGAAATCCCCGTGCGCTTCGAGGGCACGTCCCTACACACCGCACGCTGGGTGGAGTGCGACGACAACCTCGAGCTGAAGCGCTTCATCGATAACAACCGCGGCGCTGGCGCCGAGGATCACGACGGCGCGCCGGTGTTCCTGGCGCGCAACAACTGGCACCTCGAGACGACTGAAAAAGAGTGGCCGAAGATCCGCTTCTTGAAGACCAAAGAACAGACCTGAGCCACGGTGCGGCTCGGCCGCAATCGCGCAGCCACTAAGCGGGCGCGCGAGGTTCGCTGCAAACCGCGGAGACAGGACACTTCGAGGGGGTAAGATGGCTCGTGCGTACAACTCGGTCACTCTGCAGACGCTTCACTACCTGATTCGTCCGCACACGGAGCTCCCCACGGGTCCAGTGGACGGCCCCGCCGCATGGCGCGGAGACGAGCTCGGAGCGCGAGAGGACTGGCTCGATCAGCTGAGTGAAGAGGACGTCGCCGAGCTCGAAGCGGCACTCGCCTACGCGAAAGAAACCCTGAAACCGCTCGCTGAATTGAGCCTGAGCGACTTCCCCCTGCCAGGCTTACAAACCAAGCTGCGGCACTGGCGCCGCGCGGTGCATGAGGGGTCCGGCGTCCAAGTGGTGCGCGGGCTGCCGGTCGAGCGCTGGAGCCAGGCGGACGCGGAGCTCGTGTTCTGGGCGCTCGGTCAGCACCTCGGGACACCTGGCGCGCAGAACAAGCGGGACGAGCTGCTCGGGCACGTCAAAGATCAGGGCGTCTCCTACGATGCGCCCGATGTGCGCGGCTATCAGACGAGCGCGGCGCTGAACTACCACTGCGACGCGGCAGATGCGGTGGGCTTGCTCTGCCTAAAGACCGCGAAGCGCGGCGGCCAGAGCCGTTTCGTGAGCTCTGTCAGCGTGTGGAATCGGCTCTGGGAAGAGCACCCGGGTTTCGCGCTCCGGCTCTTCGAAACCTTTCACTTCGACACGCGCGGCGATGGGGGCCTCGACTTCTTTCCCATCGAACCTTGCCGCTACTCCCAAGGCAAGCTCCGCACCTTCTATCATGGCGACTACTTCCGCACGGCAGAGCAGCAGCCCGGTGCACCGCAGCTGTCGCTGAAGGATCGCGAGCTCCTGGATGCATACGACGCCATCGCCAACGAGCCCGGGATGTACCTGGAGTACGACTTCGCACCCGGTGACATCCAGCTGTTGTCGAATCACACGGTGCTCCACGCCCGCACCGACTACGAGGACCATCCAGAAGCCGACAAAAAACGGCACCTCTTGCGGCTTTGGCTGTCGTTCGACGACGAGCGTCCACGGCCGCACCGCTCGCAATTGACCCAGGGTGCCCGGCTACTCGGTGCCCTCGCCCGCGGACGCGCACGGAAGCAGGCCAAACGCTCCCTCGGTAAGCTCCGCTCGAAGCTCCCGAAGCGCAGTCGTTAGCAGCTCAGTAGAGCGTCGCCTTCATCTCGTTTTGAAAGCCGACGATCTCCTGCGCGCGACCGCTGGTGAGCTTGGTCAGCCACTCCGCATCGGCCAGGAGCGCGCGCCCGACGGCGATCAAGTCGAACTCCCCAGCGCCCAGACGCTCGAGGAGCGGCTCGATGGACGCTTGCTCCGTCGCCGCGCCCACGTTGGTGCGGAAGAAGTCCGTATCGAGCCCGACGGAGCCCACGGAGATGGTGGGTTTCCCCGTGAGCTGCTTGGTCCAGCCAGCCAAGTTCAGCTCAGAGCCTTCGAACTCAGGCTGAAAGTAGCGCCGCGTGCTGCAGTGGAAGATATCTACTCCCGCATCGACCAGGGGCGTAAGCCAGCGCTCGAGCTCTGCCGGTGACTCCACCAGCCTGTCGCGGTAGCCGCCGAGCTTCCACTGGCTGAAGCGGAAAATCAGCGGGAAGTCAGGCGGCACCTCTTTCCGTGCGGCTTTGAGGATCTCTGCCGCGAAGCGCGTCCGCGCCACGAAGTCGCCGCCCCAGCCATCGGTGCGCTGGTTGGTCTTGTCCCAGAAGAACTGGTCGATCAGGTAGCCATGGGCGCCGTGAAACTCCGCGGCGTCGCAACCAATGCGCACGGCGTCTGCCGCGCCCCCCGCGAAGGCGGAGATGATGTCAGCGATCTCCGACTCACTCAACGCATGGGGCAGCTCCGCGTCGCTACTGCCGCCGAGCACGCCGGCTCCGGGGTGAGCAACGGCGCTGGGCGCGACGCCGCCGACGCTCGGATCCGGCGGCATTCCCAGTTGACGCACGCTTCCGCAGTGCCAGAGCTGCGGGGCGAACTTGCCGCCGGCCGCGTGCACCTGGCTTACCACGCGTTGCCATCCAGCAAGGGCAGATTCCCCATGGAAAAATGGCACATCGGGGTAGCCGCTCGCTGCTGGATGGTCGATGAGCGTGCCCTCGCTGATGATCAGCCCAACGCCACCCAGGGCTCGGCGCTCGTAGTACGCCGCGACGTCGGCGCCCGGGATATTTCCCGGTGAGAAGTTGCGCGTCATCGGCGCCATCGCGAGGCGATTCTTGAGCGACAGCGAGCCGAGCTCGAACGGCTGCAGGAGCGGCGCGAGTGCCTCGGGGCTGGGTCCGGCGGTAGCAGTGTCCTGCGTCATGCGAGCCTCCCCTCACCCCCAAAAGAAGGGACGACTAGAGAGCTGCAGGCTTGCGCGCAGCGTGATGGGGGTGATCCCAAAAGCTCTCTGGGCCACGGGTCCACTCCGGGCCGGTTTTTTCGGGGGAGAGGTCCCACGCAAGACGCGTGCGACGCTCTGGGTGCCTTGGGTCGTGAGCTTTGCACAGCTCCTTGTACTCCTTGAGCGAGCTCATCGCGAGCTTCATGGCCCAGAAGTCCTCCTCCATCGAGAAGCGACCGTCTCCCGCGTATTGCAGGATGGTGATGCCCGGGAAGTCGAGTGGCGCGCCGCCACCGGGGCGGTCGCGACGATTTTGCATATAGAAAACCACCCGACCACTTGGGTCGACGGTGTGCCACTCGTACACGCCGTAGATCGACGTGTACTCCTCCATCAACGGCTTGATCCAGGCGCGCACCGCTTCACGGCCGTGCATGTCGCCGAGCATGCGCTCCTTGTACTCCACGTCTTCGGTGAAGCACTCGCACCAGGCGTCCCAATCCTCGCGGATCATGCCGCACTGCCAGTAGTTCCTGAACGCAGCCTCGATCTCCCCGACATCGAACATGTCTGGGAGGGTACGAGAGGCGCGCCTCGAGACCGACGGTTTTCGCCGCCGAGGAACCAGTCAAAGAGAGCGCGGCTCAGATCAGGTGCAAGTACACACGAGGGTCGAGGGTCGCCGCCGTCAACATCCCGGTGGTCATGGCGCCCACCACGCCAAGGGACGCGATGTCGACGCCCGAGAGGTAGAAACCCTTGAGCGGAGTGCGCGTGCGCAACTTGCGACAGGTGAAGCGCGCCGGGGTCGCTGCGAGGCCGTAGATGGCCCCTTGGCTCGCCGCGGTGAAGTGCTGCGTGGTGAGCGGCGTGCTGAGTTCGCAGTAGACCATCAGCTCCATCAGCTCGGGCATGCGCTCCTTCAGGTGCGCAACCAAGCGCTCTTCGATCTCGCGCTTGAGCTCTTCATACGCATCGGGGCGCTTGAAGAGTTCACTCTCGAGGTAGGGCGTGAACAAGTCCCAGTCGACAAACGTGACGCACTCGCCAGTGTGCTTCTGCTTCGGTCCCGCGTCGTAGAGCGGGTCCTTCAGCGAAGGAAACGAGCAGTAGAGGATCGGCGCCTTGGAGTCCTTGTCGGTCAGGTCCCAGAGACGATCCTCGTTGTCCCAGGTCTCGAAGAACCAGCGGTTGCTGCTCGCGGCCCCTGCCGCGCGGATATCGCCTTGGAAGCCGATGTTGAGGCAGATGTAGGGCGGCGAGTCAGGTAACGCCAGGATCTCCTTCGCGTAGTCACTCTCCCGGAGCGACTTCGGAGCGAGCCTCTTCAGCGTGGTCTTCGCGCCGGCGGCACTGACCACCACCGGAGCACGCACGCGGGTGCCGTCTTCCATCACGACACCGACGGCGCGCCCCTGCTCGACCAAGATGTTGCGCACGCTCGCCTTCACCAGCGTGCGACCGCCGGCCTGGTTGACGATGTTCAACAGCTGAGCCGCGAACTCCTTGGAGCCGCCCTTCGGGTAGTAGGCGCCGTTCCAGAAGTGGCTGTGGGTCAGCGCGTGGATCGGAAACGCCGACTCGTTGGGCGTGCTGCCGTAGTAGCCCCAGTGCAACGTCAGCACCGTGCGCAGCTTGCCCTCGACCCCGCAAGCGTCCAGGACCTCGGAGGTGGTGAGCTCCCACCAGTCAAAGGGGCTCTTCTCGCCTTTGAGGAGCTTCGCGCCAAACAGCGTGTCGAGTACCTTGCGCCCGGCGCCTTCCACGCCTTCAGGGAAGCTCTTCATCGCGAAGAAGAGCAGCGCCGCTTGCGACGCCTCATGCACTGCCGCGAGGTAACGCTCAAGGGCTGCGTCCTGCTCCGGGAAGGCTTCTTTCAGTTGAGCGACATAGCGCGCCCGGCTCTCGGGTAGCCCCCAGTCGAAGCCGTCGAAGAAGCTGAAGCGGTCGTAGGGATCGCCGAGCGACACCATCTCCACTTTGCCGCCGGTGAGCCAGCGCAGCATCTTTCCCGGTACATCTTGCTCGCGCATCTCGCCAATGGCGTGCACGCCCGCGTCCCACACGAAGCCCTTGCGAGCGAAGCTGTGGGTGAAGCCGCCAGCCACGTAGTGCTGCTCGAGCACCAGCACCTTCCAGCCGTAGTGCGCGAGCGAAGCAGCGCAGGACATGCCGCCCATGCCGCTGCCGATCACGATGGCGTCCCAAGGCCCGGCTAGGACGTCGCTCTCGGAGTCGTAGTTCTCGTAGACGCGCTTGCCGTCGATGGTCGGGATGGCGCTCATCTCAGCCGATCGCTTCCGCAAGCGCCACGAGACGACGCGCGCTCTCAGCGTGAAGGTTCTCCACCAGCTTGCCGTCAACGAGCACTACGTTCTTGCCCTCGGCGACTGCCGCTTCGTACGCCGCGATCACCTTGCGCGCGTGGTCTACGGCTTCAGCGCTGGGCGCGAACACCTCGTTGCACGGCTCCACCTGCTTCGGGTGAATCAACGTCTTGCCGTCGAAGCCGAGCTCGAGGCCCTGCACGCAGCTCTCTTTGAACCCGTCCGCGTCGTTCAAATCCAGGTACACGCCGTCCAGGATGGCCAGATCATAAGCGCGCGCCGCCAAGAGGCAGATCCCCAAGGAAGTGATCATCGGCAGCCGCATCGCCGTGTGCTGAGCGTGCAAGTCCTTCGTCAGATCACTGGTACCCATCACGAAGCAGCCGACCAGCGGATGTGCCGAGGCGATCTCTTTGGCATTCAAGATCCCGAGAGGCGTCTCGAGCATGCACCAGATGCGGGTGCGCGCGTCGGCGCCCGCCATCAGCCCGACGGCTTGCTCGATCTGAGCACGAGTCTCCACCTTGGGCAGCAAGATGGCGTCACACGGCACCTTCGCCGCGGCCTTCACATCGTCTTGACCCCACTCGGTGTCGAGACCGTTCACCCGGATGATCAGCTCACGCTTACCGTAGCCACCTTCCTTCACCGCCGCGCACACCTGCTCCCGCGCCTCGAGCTTCTTGTCGGGCGCGGTGGCGTCCTCCAAGTCCAAGATCAAACCGTCGGCCGGAAGGCTCTTGGCCTTCTCCAGTGCGCGGGCGTTTGAGCCTGGCATGTAAAGAACACTGCGACGCGGAACGATCTTGGGAGCGGTCATGGGGCGGAATCCAAGCACAAAACCCCGTGAGGGCAAAGGCGCAGGGCTCGAGTGCAGCTGGCGCCCTGAGTGCAAACCGCAACACGGGGCGATCCTCCGAAAAAAGCTCGCTTGTAGGACCGAATCACGACGTCGACCGTCCAATCCCTCCGCCCGGTCGCGACCAGGCGTTCTTTTCCTGGAGGATCTACTTGAACATTCGCCCCCTCGCTCTGACTGGCCTGCTCTTCGCGTGCGCTGGCAGCCCAGCGGCGCCACCTCCGAGAGCCGCAGAGCTACCGGAGACAGCAAGCAGTCAGCCGACGGTGAGCACTGTCGTCCCTTCACCAGAGCCCGCGCCGGAGCAATCAGCAATTCCACCCGAGGCTCCCTCACCCCCGACCGCGCCTCCACCTCCGCCCCCCTTGGACCTGGACGCGGCGTGGACGGCCAGCCCGAGCTGTGAGCAGCCCGACCTCGCGAATGTGCAGGCCGCCGTCCACTCCAATAGCGCGTTCGCGCTCGCGCTCTACGGCAAGCTAGCTGACCGCGAGGGAAACCTCGTGTTCTCTCCTTCGAGCATCACCCTCGCGCTCAGCATGCTGCTCAATGGGGCGAGAGGTGACACCGCGCGAGAGCTGGTCGACACCCTCGCCGTGTCTCAGCCGGTAGCGGAGCACCACGCGGCAGTGGGTGGGCTATCGCGGTGCTACTCCAAGCCCCAGCACAACCCGTATCAATTCTTTACGGCGAACCGCATGTTCGGCGCCAAGACGCTCAAGCTGCAGCAGGGCTTCGGTGACGCGCTCAAGCAGTACAAGGCCCCCGTCGAGCTGGTCGACTTCGCTCACGCACCCGACCCCAGTCGCAAGCACATCAACCGCTGGGTCGCGACCCAGACGCGACAGAACATCAAGGAGATCCTGCCGGATGGCAGCATCTCGACGCAGACCTCGGCGGTGATCGTCAATACCATCTACTTCAAGGGCTTCTGGCAGCACCCATTTTCCAAGCAGAAAACAGAAATCCAGCCGTTTCACGCCCCGACGAGCGACGTAGACGTCCCGTTGATGACGCTGAAGAAGCGCTTCAAGTACGCAGCAACGTCCAGCGCACAGCTGGTCGAGCTACCGTACAAGGGCGATCGCTTCGCCATGACGCTGATCGTTCCCAAGGCCACCTATGGCCTCACCAAGCTGATGCGGGGCCTCGACGAAGCGACCTTGGGGACTTGGCTAGGACGCCTCACGCCCCAGACGGTGTCCGTCTACCTGCCGCGCTTCGACGTCAAACCGGTCAGCAATGGCTCGCTCAAGCCCGCGCTCAAGGCCCTTGGCCTGCAGCGAGTCTTCGACTCCAGCGAGGCGGACTTCAGCGCCCTCGGAGACGCCGGATACTTCGTAGACGACGTGTTTCACCAAGCGACCGTCCAGGTCGACGAGCTGGGCACCGTCGCAACCGCTGCGACGGGGCTCGGACTCGCTCGGGTTTCGCCGTACAGCGATCCCGTCGTACGCGCCGATCACCCCTTCCTGTTTCTGATTCGAGATACCCAGACTGGCTTCGTCCTCTTCATGGGACGCGTGGAGGATCCCCGTTGAGAAACTTGCACCGGCTACAGCTGCTTCCTTTCGCAGTCTCTTTGCTGCTGGGTTGCTCCACCACCCCTGAACCTCGCGCCCCGGTCGATGCTTCGAAAACCACTGAGGCCAACCCGGAGTTCGACCCAGCCCCCGCCTGCGCGGTGCCGCCGCCGAAAGACGTGAGCGAGATGGCGGCCGCCACGAATGCATTCGGCTTCGACCTCTATCGGCAGCTACCCGAAGGCGACGACAACCTCGCCATCTCTCCCGCAAGCATCGGCATCACGCTGAACATGCTGCGGGTTGGAGCTCGAGATGCTACCGCGCGGCAACTCGAGCAGGCGCTGCATGTGGCCCTGCCGGAGGGCCGCAGCCACGCAGCGCTAGGCGGCCTCGCAGAGTGCTATGGCAAGCCCGAGGCGCAGCAGCCGTATGAGCTGTTGATGAGCAATCGCCTCTTCGTGCACCGTGAATCTCACCTCCGCTCGGACTTCCAAGCCACCCTGCAGAAGTACGCAGCGAGCGCCGAGGCAGTCGACTTCGTGGGCGCGACAGAGGTCTCGCGACAGCACATCAACAGCTGGGTAGCGGAGCAAACGCAGCAACACATCCGTGACCTGATGCCAAAGGACGGCGTGACTTCGGACACCCGCTTGGTGCTGACCAACGCAGTCTACTTCAAGGGCAAATGGCAGACGGCGTTTCCACACGGTTCAACCCTGGACCAGCCGTTCAAGACGCCGCGCGGAGAGAAACAAGTTCCCACCATGGCGCTGAACGCGCGGCTGAAGTACGCCGAAACCAGCGCTCTGCAGCTCGTCGAACTGCCCTATCAAGGCGAACGCTTCAGCATGACGCTGCTCGTCCCGAAGCAGCCGGGCAGTCTCCAGCAGCTCACCGAGGACCTCAACGGTGAAGCGCTCGACGGATGGCTCGGTGAGGCAACGGACACGAAGGTCCGGCTCTGGCTACCCCGCTTCACGATCAAGCCGAACGGCTCGGTCAAGCTCAAGGGGCCGCTGCGGGCGCTTGGCGTCGTCGACGCGTTCGAACGCCGAGCCAACTTGAGCGGGATCTTCGGCGACCAACCCTATGCCGTCAGCGACGTCTACCATCAGAGCTTCATCGAGGTGA